>CAZUHR010000242.1:0-5447 GCA_964620335.1 uncultured Desulfobacteraceae bacterium | reverse complement strand
ACAGCACCCGGAAGAAGGGTCAGGCCTTTCAAATTTTGAAAAAATTCAGCGAGCATGAAATAGATATTCTTGTAGGTACGCAGATGATTGCAAAGGGTTATGATTTTCCAAGGGTTACATTGGTTGGCGTTATTGCAGCCGACCTGTCCCTGGGATTCCCAGACTTCAGGGCCGGGGAGCGGACCTTTCAGATCCTTTCGCAAGTCGCCGGGAGGGCGGGGCGTGGGAACCAGAGGGGTGAAGTGATTATCCAGACCTTTAATCCTGCTCACTACGCAGTCCAGACTGCCACTGTTCATGACTACAAGTCATTTTTTGAGAAAGAAAAGGAACTAAGGGAGCAATTGAGTTACCCTCCGTTCTCCCATTTGGTGTGTCTTAGGCTTAAAGGGAATAACAAAGATGAGACAGAGAAAGTGGCTCAGAGGCTGAGCGTGGGTATAAGGGACATTTTGGCCGGATGGCCCAAGCGGGGTAAGGAGATCCAGGTCCTGGGGCCTGTTGAGGCATCGATTTCAAGACTAAAAGGAAAATACCGGTGGCAGATCCTGATAAAGAGTAAAAGCATGTCGCTCTTAAAGCATCTTTTGAACGCCGTGGAGAAGAGTTCAAGAAAGGTCTTGCAATCAAGCGGTGTCAATCTTGTTTTGGACGTAGACCCGTATCAGATGATCTAATAACGGCAGCGGAAAGGTAGCCTACAACACTGCGGTGGTTACCAGTTACATCGCCTGAGTTGGCATAACTGAGAATTGAAGTCTTGTCGGCACCCAGATCCCTGGCCGCAAGCAAGATGGTTATTACGGGCCCTCCCCCGCATGCCTCGCATTTCCCCTGAAGCAAGTCTTTGGAAAGACCTTGTGGATCAAACATTCGTACATGATCGATAAATATCTGGTCAAGCGCCTTTGCCTGGTTATATGGGTGAAAGTGTGAAAGGTCGCTGCTGGCTATGAGCAAGGTGTCTTCGGCATCGGACAGTACCTGGCAGATGGTCTTCGATAGATTTGAACAGGTGTCAGGGTCCTGCTGGCCCATAATGATAGGTACAATTTTGAAATTTGGTAGAACTGTCTGCAGGAAGGGTAATTGTATTTCAAGAGAGTGTTCGCCTGAATGGGCCTTCCTGAGCCACCTTGTATTTGGGTCTGCTTTAAGGATCTTTCTGGCCAGTTCCTGATCAACCGGCACGATACCGAGCGGGGTTTCATATCCCGACTGGAGGTTTACTGAGACCCCGGCAAAACCCAACCGATGGCTCGGACCGATTAGGATCACTCTCCTGAACCGTGTTTTTTGAAGAAGCCGGTAGGCATAGGCTGCAACTGGGCCGGAATAGACGTATCCGGCATGGGGCACAATAAGGGCCTTCAATTTCCCATCCAGACTAGTCACTTCTACCCTTGATAAATATCCTTGAATGGCCTTGCTCAGGCCATCTGAATTTCCGGGATACCATGTGCCCGCTAGTATGGAAGGGCGAACATCATCAACGCCATTTTCTTCTCCCGGCGCTTTATGAGGGTGTAGAAAAAGGCCGAAAAGGATGGAATAGGCCAGAACCAAGGATATGACGAAAGGCTTGTTCATTCTATCAGGCGCTTAAATTACTTGCTATATTATACGCCTGTGGGATAAAAAAGGGAAATCTTATTTGTCTGATTCTAATTTCTGTAACATCCTGCCTTTTCCTGTCTCTTAATGGAAAAAGGAAACGAAACATAAAAGCACGGAGGATACATGTGTCTTAACAGTGTATTAAAATTGAGAATACTGATCTTCATGATTTTTTTTTCCATTTTCGGGTGTCAAAATGCTGGCGACGGTGACGTAAGTGCCCCTGATTTTTCACTTTCAGACCTGTCAGGACGAGAGATATCCCTTAAGCAATACCGTGGCAACGTGGTGATCCTGGATTTCTGGGCAACCTGGTGTATGCCCTGCAGGGTGAGCATTCCGGAATTAGGCAAGCTGCATGAAAAGTACCGGGATAAGGGATTGGTTGTCTTGGGGATATCCATGGATGATCGTGAGCAGTTTACCAATGAGCACCTTCGCGCATTTAGGGATAAGTTTGGGATCACCTATAAAATATTACGCTATAATATCAACGTAATACGGGACTATTTTGGAGAGGGAAGCATCGCTATACCCACCATGTTCCTGATTGATCGAAAGGGCAAGATCAGAGAGAAAATCGTTGGTTTTAGGCCTGACGTTCTTAATAAATCATTGATTGATCTTTTGTAATGATTATAGATTTCCATACTCATGTATTTCCTTCTTTTTTTAGGGATGACAGGGCTGGTCTTTTTTCAGACGAGCCTGCTTTCGAATCCATTTATGGCTCCTCCAAGGCAAGACTCGTAGGTTCTAAGGAACTGCTTGTGAGCATGGATGAGGCAGGGATCCAGAGGTCGGTGATCTTCGGCTTTCCCTGGCAAAAGCGCGAGAACTTTCGCAGACACAATGACTACATCATTGAGTCGGTTAATCGCTATCCTGACCGTTTTATAGGGTTCTGCTGTTTTTCGCCACTGTCTCCGGACGGGCCACGGGAGGTTGAAAGATGCCTCCAGGCGGGGCTTTTAGGTGTGGGAGAACTGGCTGTTTATGGCGCCGGCCTTTCTGCCGGAGTCATTGAGGGTTTGACGGACGTTATGCTCCTTTGTTCCCAGTTCGATGCGCCTTTTTTGCTCCATACCAACGAACCTGTGGGACACGAGTATCCGGGAAAGGCTCCCATGACCCTTGGTCAAATCTATGGCTTTCTCAAGACCTATTCCGCAAACCGTATTGTCCTGGCACACTGGGGAGGAGGGCTTTTTTTTTATGGGCTCATGAAAAAGGAAGTCAAAAAGGTCCTTCAAAACGTCTGGCTTGACACGGCCGCCTCACCATTTCTTTATACCCCGGAAATTTACAGGATAGCCGGGGAAATATTAGGTTTTGAAAAAATTCTTTTCGGAACCGATTACCCGCTCATCAAACCCCAAAGGTACTTCAATGAGATGGAATCGGCAGGTCTTTCTTCTGCGGCAATTGAGCAAATCACCGGGTTGAATGCAGCAAAACTGCTTGGATTGCCCACCTAGGCATTAAAAATTTGGTACCGTTTGGAAATGTTAAAAAACATTCTAATTTATTTTTCGGCGATGCCAATATTTTTGAACAATATTAAAGCATTCCATCTCTGATCCAGGCAAAAGTATCCGGAGACGAGTTCGTTCAGCCACCGATAGAGGACATCTCGGCCGACAGGTGGGTTGTGTTTTTAGGAGTTAGATGGTGGGCGTAAGGTTTAGTAAGCGCGGTCTTCAAAAAAATTTCTGCCAGGTCTTCATCAGAGGCCCCGTTTCTCATAGGACCCACTAAGTCTACTTCCTGATCGGAGAGAAGGCATGGTCTCAAATAGCCGCTTGAAGTTAGGCGCAGTCTGTTACAGAGGGGACAGAAATGATGGGTTAGGGGACTGATAAAACCGATTTCTCCGGCTGCTCCCTCGAATTTGAAACGCTCGGCCGGGCCGTCAAGGATGTCTCTGGGAATCGGAACCAGTTTTCCGAGGTTGCCTATTTGTTGTTTAATCAATGAGGACGGCACGTGGCGCAGGGCAATATCCGGGCTTGTGACAGAAACCGGCATGTATTCGATGAACCGGATATGGTAGGGATGCTCAAGGGATAACCTTGCAAAATCCAGGGTTTCTTCATCATTGACGCCTTCCATAACCACCATGTTGATTTTTATTGGGTGGTAGCCCATTTTACTCGCCTCTTTTATTCCGGCCAGTACCGTTTCCAAGCCGTCATAACCTGTTATTTTTTTGTACTTGTTTCTATGAAGAGAATCCAGGCTGATGTTGATTCTATTGATTCCTCCAGCCTTTATGTTCTCAAGTTTCTCCCTGAGGAAGATTCCATTTGTTGTGAGTGAGACTTCCTTGAGGCCCGCCAGGGCTGTCAGCCGGGGGATGAATTCGCAAATACCTTTACGTACGAGTGGTTCCCCTCCCGTCAACCGTATCTTATCGACTCCGAGGTTTACTGCAATCCCGGCAATACGAAGAATCTCTTCGTATGTAGGAATATCTTCATGCCTCAATTTGGAAATTCCATTACCCGGCATGCAGTAGATGCATCGGATATTGCACCGATCGGTGATAGAGATGCGCAGATAATTAAGATGTCTGTCATACTGGTCTATTAGTTGGATTTGATTGGTTCCCATTTGACTCCCAGCGGCTATAATATTTTATTAATTTTAAGCAATGAAATATGCGTTTTTTTCATATATATTTGGAGGGCAATAGTCAAATACAATAATTCTTCTTTGAAATAATGCTCCGATGGCGGGATAAAACAAAAAATGATATGGAAAAGGTTCTACTTGGTCACCTTAAGCTTACAACTCCTTTGATCTGACGCACAGATCGGCCAAATGGCCGAAAGAGAATAGAACCGGTTCACCGGCAGGCGGCTAGAGGCCTTTTAATCTTTCTTCAAGATAGGTATAGCGTTTGAGGGTTCTTTCATTCCTGACACCCGTGGCCAGGGCCTTTTTGCTTCCTACCATGACCACCAACCGCTTGCCCCGGGTAACCGCAGTGTATATAAGGTTCCTTTGAAGAAGAAGATAGTGTTGCGGTAAAATGGGAATGACTACCGCCGGATATTCGCTGCCCTGGGCTTTATGGACTGAGATTGCATAGGCAAGGATAATCTCGTCAAGCTCAAAAAAGCCATAGGTAACAGCCCGCCCGTCATAGTCCACAACCACCTCCTGATTTTTCTCATCTATGGATTTGATAAGACCAATATCCCCGTTAAAGACCTCTTTTTCATAGTTATTCCTTGTTTGCATTACCTTGTCGTAGAGACGAAAGGCCCTGTCTCCTCTTACTATCTCTACTTTTGAAGGGTTGAGAGAATCCTGCAGCTTCAAGTTCAGGTTCACCGTACCAACGATCCCCTTGTGCATGGGGGTAACGACCTGAATATCCTCCATGGGGCTCATCTTGAAGCGCTGAGGTATACGCTTACAGACAAGTTCCAGGACTATGTGAAGCGCCTGGTCCGGGTCCTCCTGTTCAATAAAGTAAAAATCTCCAAGATCTCCGCGGGAGTCTCTTGTTTCAGGGACTTTTCCCTTATTGATTTTATGAGCGTTCATTATTATAAGGCTCTCCCTTGCCTGCCTGAACACCTCGTTCAGCTCAATTACAGGGATTGATCCCGAGCTGATAATATCTTTAAGTACGTTTCCCGGCCCAACAGAAGGCAGTTGATTTGAATCGCCCACTATAATCAAGGTAGCCCCGGAGGGAACCGCTTTCAGAAAGTGATACATGAGGACGGTATCAATCATTGAGGCCTCATCCAGTATGATGACATCAGCTTCAAGAGGGCGATTCTCGTTTCGTTGAAAGCCTCCCTTTTGCCAGTTGA
>CAZUHR010000241.1:0-5449 GCA_964620335.1 uncultured Desulfobacteraceae bacterium | reverse complement strand
GTGGGACATTTCCTGGATGAAACTGTCCCTATGAGTGCAATGTCTTTTTCTATTTCCACGGTTTTCATTCACTCCATTTTTTGATGTTTATTGGGGAATAAAGCCCCACCCTCTGAGACTGTGTCGTAATGTCATTCCGAGGCGATAGCCGAGGAATCTTATGTTCGCAACTGGTTATTATTAAAAAATTTCTTCCTTCCACCCTCCGTAGCCCGTCCTCCATAGCAGGCTGCTGCGGAGACCTTCGGCTATAAGCCTATGGCGTCGGACGAGGATGGACACGCGGCCCTCCCTGCTGCTTGCCCGCCGTCTTTCTGGCGGGTTTGCTTGAACCGAAGGGTGTGGATTGCATTGGGGCGTTGTAGTGCAGACCACGACTCAGGCCGCGGCACCGAGCAGAAAGATTTTTTATCCGAAGGTTTTCGTACCATTTTACTTTAAATGCTGTCAATGTGTGCGCTTTACCGTACATTATTTGATTGACAAAAAATGCGATTTTAATAAATATTTGAACCGTAGTCATGAGTTGGCGGTGTAGCTCAGTGGTCAGAGCATGCGGCTCATATCCGCAGGGTCACTGGTTCAAATCCAGTCACCGCTACCACTAAAAAATCTATCCGGTGTTGACATTTTTATAAACGGACTTATTTTCTGCATGTCAACCTCCAAACATGAGAGTCTTCGAAATGACATTTTGGTCTTTTAAAGACTATGATCTGGTAACGGTAGGCGATGCGCTCGATATTGCCGAGGATGCTACCGGAAATTTCTATAAGTTTTCCACCGGTCAATGGAAAAGGCACGCTTATGATGTAAAAACGCTGTTGTCACTGAGCAGCGATGAGATAAGCAAACACGCATTTGCACTGTTAAACAAAGGTTCAAGGGTGGTCGATGACGGCTTGGAATCCAAGACAAAAAAGCGTGACTTTTATTTTATCTGCCTTCAGGACCACCAGATATTGAAGGCCCTGAAAAGAGATCATGAACTTGGGCTTTTGCCGATCCTTGTATATGTCTTTACGCACGAACTGGTGCATATCGTGAGATTTTGCAATTTTTTTCAGAGGTTTGATGTTTCAGGAAGCGAGAAAGAAAGAGAAGAAAGCGTTGTGCATGCAACAACATTCGACATTTTAAAGAATGTCTCGCTACCAAGGCTTGATTACGTATTGGATTCATATCAGGGCCACAGGATTTGTGAAATGGCCTTATCATAGATTTTGAAAGGGTGATACTGGGGGTTGTTTGAAATGCCTATTTACGAATATGAATGTACGAAATGCGGACGCCAAGTAGAGGCTTGGCAGAAGTTTTCCGATCCGCCTCTTTCCGAATGCGAACAGTGCCACGGAAAGATGAAGAAGGTCATTTCCCATAGCACATTCCATTTGAAAGGGAGTGGATGGTATGTCACTGATTATGCTTCAAAAACCGGGGGAAATCAGGGTCACGGCCCAAAATCAGAAAACCAGGATTCAAGTAAAACGTCAAAGGATTCCCCTGATTCTTCTAAGGCTTCAACGGAAAAGGATCCTCCATCAAAGGCATCCGCAAAGAAATCAGAGAAAAAGGATTCCTGATGTAGGAGCTACACGGCAATTCGGTTAAAGGTAAATCTGGAATATGAGAACATTTGATAGCGGGAGGGTTCAGGACAAAATTATCAATAGACTTGAAAGGCAGGAAAGGCAACAGGCTTTTCAGCGGGACAGATTTTTCAGGTTTAAATTGCCTGAGATCCATAATAATCTGACCCAAGCCCTATTGATGGACAAGATTATTGAAACAGATAACCCGGCTGCCGTGTCCGATGTCCTGCTTAAGGGCCTAAAAAAGGCCTTGAGAAGCTCCGAATTTGATTTTAAATATTTTGTCGCCCCGATTCGCAGTCTCGTCCCTCGAGCAAACCCTTTTTCTCTTTACATGACCCAGTACATTATGGAGGTCCTTATCAATGATCCCAATGTCATTGATATTTATGGGACAGACCTGGACATATATCAGGTCGTGAACAAGGTCATCAGCAAGATCAGTATCCAGTTTGAAAGGGCAGAAGAGGAAATCATAGCACAGCTAAGCCGGAGTAAATCTATTGTGCCCGGATCCAAGGAGTATGAGATCGCACTGGATGAGCTTTTGCGAAAAAAGGTGGGGGAACCACAGAAATAGATTGAGAATTTCTATCGGTTCCGTTGCTCATGATTGAGCAGATATCTCTTCACAGCAAGGCCACTGCCAAAACCGCCGATACCTTCGGCGGCCACAACCCGGTGTCAAGGAAAGATAAGTGGTAACGGGTTCCTACCCAAAGCCTGGCCCACAGCCCTTGCACCTTTAGGATTTCCAACCATCAAAGCCACCTCCCCGTAAGTCCTTGTTCCCCCAAATTGTATGTTGGTGATTGCCTTGTATACTCGTTGTTGAAAGGGTGTGCAAGAGGTGTCAAGATCAAGTACTGTTTTAGGCCGCTTATTAAGGAGTGCATCTTTAACTGCCTGTATCAGGAAACGGTTTGGACTGTAATCCTTGGATAGGGTGTCTTCCGGAAATATCTTTCTGAAGAAATCCATGCAATTTAATTCTCGTTTCAGAGCGAGCCCTATGCGTAAGGCACCCTTTTTTGTGGAAGCAAGATAGATACTCAGGGCCTCTATTTTTACTTCCCAGCAATGAATTTCCCGTACAGTTTTCCCTGCCACGTATCCCTCCTTTCGAGCGTCTCATGGATAAGTCTTAGGTTTTTTGGTTTTTCCATAGCCCATAAAGGGGCCACCAGTTCCGATTTGATTGGATCACCGGTCAACCTCTGTACAATCATATCCGGGCGGAGGAGTTCAAGGAAGTCAACCACCAGGTCTACGTACTCTTCACGTTCAAGGCACCGAAATTCACCTTTTTTATAAAGCTCGGCCAGCGGAGTTTTTTCAACAACATAGAGGAGATGGATTTTTATCCCCCGGATGGGCATGTTAGATAGGAAACGAGCCGTTTGCAACATCATTTTCCGGTCTTCGCCTGGCAGGCCTAGGATGATATGGGCACATATGTTCAACCCGTAATCATGTGTGAGGTTGACACTGTTTTCAAAACAGGCCACATCATGGCCACGGTTAATTTTTCTCAGGGTTGAATCATGGGCAGATTGGAGACCGTATTCAACCCAGACAAGATGGTCTTTTTGATAGGATCGCAACAGCGTCAGCACGTCCACGTCCACACAATCGGGCCTTGTAGCCACTGACAGACCTACCATGTCCTTGTGGTTCAACGCCTGATCGTAAAGGGATTTCAGCTTTGAGGTGGTTGCATAGGTATTGGTAAAGGACTGGAAGTAGGCAATGAATTTTTGGGCCTTGTAACGTTTCCGGATATAGCTTTGTGACTTGATAATCTGTTCATTGATGGAAAGACCATGATTTAAGAATGCGCCTGTTCCTGAGCCGCGTGGATCACAGAAAATACAGCCGTCGCGGGAAATGGTCCCATCCCGATTAGGGCATCCCAATCCCGCATCAAGGGATATTTTTTGAACCCGTTCCCCGAATATTTTTTGCAGATATGTATTGAAATCCTGGTATCTTTTCAAAAAATGTAGCTCCGAAAGATGTTGGCTTTCAGGTTCCAATGTTATGAAATGATTTGATACAATATCAAGTTAATTTCAAGATAGATTATGAAATTCGTGAAACGGGTGGAATTCTGGAAAAACATTATTTATCCTAAGTTCTCATTTGATAAAAGGGAGAATTGTGATAGTATCCCACACTTTCTAATATAAAGCCTTAGCGAACTATACCCTGGAGCAGGAAAAGAAATGGGGAAAGGTATCTATTAAGAATGGGAAACGCAGTTAATAATTCAGCAAAAGAAAAAAATAAAGTTAAAGATATGAATGCTGTTTTCAATCCCAAATCAGTTGCGATTGTAGGTGCATCTTCAACCTTTGGAAAATGGGGACAGTTGATAACCAGCAATATTGTGGCGGGGGATTTTCGAGGAAAGGTATTTCCTGTGAACCCCAAGGACAAGGTGATATGCGGTCTTCCCGTATACAGGAGTGTCCTGGATACTCCGGACTCGGTTGACCTGGCCTTTATTACAACACCGGCCAGTACTGTCCCCGGAATTCTTGAGGAGTGCGGCGAAAAGGGAGTGAAGGGGGTAGTGTTGATCACCTCCGGATTCAGCGAGACTGATGAAGAAGGAAAGGAACTGGAGAGACGTATTGTAAACATCTGCCGGGAAGAAGGTATAACGCTTGTTGGCCCAAATACTATGGGTATAATCTGTCCTTATGTCAGCCTTTTCGCTACCGGATCGCACACAAGGCCAAGAAAGGGATCTGTGGCCTTTGTATCACAATCGGGAAACCTGGGCCTCCAGCTTATACACTGGGCCGAGCAACAGGGGATAGGTGTTTCTGTGTTTGTTGGATCGGGTAATGAGGCTATGTTCACATGTACTGATTATCTGGAATATATGGAGCAAGAGGCCAATACGAACATTATCATCCTATATTTAGAGAGTGTGGCAGACGGCAGACATTTTTTGGAGGTGGCCAAGCGGATAAATAAGAAAAAGCCTCTGATTGTTTTAAAGGGGGGGCGGACTGAAGCGGGACGCATTGCTGCGCTTTCCCATACGGGCTCCATGAGCGGAGAGGATTCAGTGTTCAGGGCCGCATGCTATCAGGCGGGGCTTTTGGATGTAGCAGTACCCTGGGAGCTTCTGGATCTATCGGCGGGCTTTTCCTCCCTCCCCCTGCCAAAAGGAAACCGGGTAGGGATTGTTACCTTAGGTGGGGGATGGGGAGTGGTGACCGCTGACGAGTGCAATACGAGAGGACTTGTTGTGCCTGATATTCCGGGGAGTATAGTTGAAACTATCGGCAGGTACTTGCCACCGTTCTGGAGTAAAGGCAACCCGGTCGATCTGGTAGGAACCAGAGACCTTGATGTTCCCATAGTGGCGGTGGAAGAGCTTTTGAAATGGGAAGGAATCGATGCGGTGATAAGCCTTGGCATTGTGGGCCGTATGGAGCTTGTTCGTCTGAATACCCAATCTACCCGCAGGGTTGATACTTCAATTCCCTCGGAATTCCTGGAACAGATAGAGGCCCTCAGCCAGGAATATGAAAAAAGATACATCACCAGAATGGTGGAATTAATGGAGATCTACGATAAGCCGGTACTTGGAGTCTCCTTGGCAAACACAGGCGAGGGGACTGTTCGTCCGATATCGGGAAAGAGATACAGCGGGGTCTTTTACCAGACTCCTGAGAATGCCGTTAATGTGCTTTCCAGAATGGTGGGGTATCGTCGATTCATTGAGCGAAAATAATACTCCCCTTTTCTATTCTTCCCTCAGCTTGTTCAACTTATAATAGATACCTCCCAGAGTTATAAGCTCCTCGTGGGTTCCCTGTTCAACTATCCGACCATGGTGT
>CAZUHR010000240.1:0-5458 GCA_964620335.1 uncultured Desulfobacteraceae bacterium | reverse complement strand
AGATAAAGACAAGAGTGTTGGATGTCGAAGGGAGATGAATATTGCGTCTTGAAAAAATACGGCTGCCCCATCAATCCACCTGGCCACTATTCCGCCGACGCTCCATAGAGGCTGGTAGTCTCCATCTTTCGATATCCAAATGTATTGTGCGATAAAATCTTAACAGGCTTTTGATGCCTGTCAGGCCAAGTCTTGGTGACTGTAAAAAAATTCCCAGTTATCAGCGATTACGCTTGATTTTTCTTAAACCATCTGCGTGACTATACAAATTTTACACCAAATTTACACCAAGAAGAAGAAAAGGACTTACACCAAAACGATGTAAGTCCTTGAATTTGCTGGTAGCGGGGAGAGGATTCGAACCTCTGACCTTCGGGTTATGAGCCCGACGAGCTACCTGACTGCTCCACCCCGCGCAAGCTTTTAAACATATCATTTCAGATATTTTTGTCAAACAGAAAATCCACCATCTTTCTATAGGTCGCCTCAATTGGGCTTTGTTTATGTTCGTATTCAGGTGTTGTTGAAAGAGAAATGCTATGTTGACGGAAGATGGATAATAAATGTCGTCCCTTCGCCCGGCATGCTGATTGCGGAGATCTCGCCCTTATGAGCCTCAACGATCTTATAGGATATTGACAGGCCAAGTCCGGATCCACTTTCCCTTGTCGTATAAAATGGCTCAAAGATATGATCCAAACCTTCCTCACTGATTCCGATTCCATTGTCACGAATACGGATCTCTACGCCATCGGATATTTTTTTTGTTGTTATCGTGATTTTCCCCCCATCCTCCATGGCTTGGACACCATTGGCGATAACGTTCATGAGCACCTGTTTCATTTTGTCCGGATCGCAGTTTGTCTCGCCCAGATCCGAGGCCAGGTCTGACTCAAAGTAATATTTTTCAGAAGGATAGATTTCACCCATTATTATCAATACGTCCCGGATAACTGAATTCATGTCCGCAGCCCTTTTCATAAGCCTGTACTCTCTGGTAAAATCACCAAGATTTGCAACCAGTTTTTCCAGCCTACTGACTTCATCAAAAATCATATCCAATTTCTGTGCAGCCTTTGCGTCAGTTAAGCTCTTTTTTATCTGGTGGGAAAATCCCCCTATAATCATTAGTGGGTTCTTAATTTCATGGGCTACGTGCGCTACTGTCTTTCCTACAGCTGCAAGACGCTCGGATTGCAACAACTTTTTCTCCAGGTGTTTCTGCGCGGAAACATCCCTGATTATGGCTGTAAACGTGACCTTGCCCTGCATTTCGTGATGTGATAGTCCAATTTCAATGGGAAACTCTTGTCCCCCCTTTCTCAGGGCAGTAAGCGACAAAGTTTCTCCCATGATTTTTGAGGTTCTTGTTTCCATAAACCTTTTCACATACCTGTGATGGTCACCGTATTGAAGAGGAATAAGGATGCTGAGGTCTTTCCCAAGAACTTCCGACCTTGGATATCCGAATATCCGCTGGGCCGCGTTGTTAAATAGTATAATTTTATGTTCTTCATCTATGCTCAGAATTGCGTCTGTCGCTGTATCAAGTATGGCCCTGAATTTTTTCTGTGAGGCCCTTAGTTTTCTCACTAGATTTTGCTGTTCCGTCAAATCCCGTGAAATCTCCACAAATATATCAGGCGTAGACCCACCGGTAGTCACTGGATACATGATGCGGATCAATTCTCTAAAATCATCTCCTTCCTGTTTCTGATAGTGGGAAACCTCGACTCTTTCTCCTGTTTTTCTTGCTTCCTCAAGTGGGCAGACCTGGTTACCAAAGCTGCATGGACTGTCTGATCCGTATGTGATCCTATGGCATTTTTCTCCCAGCACATCTTCTCTTTTCAGGCCATAATGCTTGAGGAAAATCTTATTTACATTTTGGATAATAAAATTGGAATTAACGACCATAATCTCTTCGTTGATACCGTCAAAGAGAGTTTCCAGAAAGAGATTCCTGACCTTAATTTGCTCCATTTCATGCTCCTTCTGGGTCAGGATTTCCCTTAAGAGGTTGATTTCTTTAGTGAGTTGCTTTTCCCTTTCCGTCTCCATAGTCAAACTCCCAAACTTGATCACGGCCTATTGACGATCTCTTTACGAGTCCGACAAACTTGATACCCTCGTAAAAAGTCACTCTGAGCCTTTTCACTCGGCGGGGGAAGGCCCCCCCTCACCCGCCATTTGAAGTAAATTCAAATGGTTCCACCCTCACCCTCCCGCTTTGCGGGATTGACGGACTCTTTACAAGTCCGTCAAACTTGGACGGTAAAAGACATATTCAAAGGAAAGAATATCAAACATTTCATCAGTGCCTTTCCTGATAGTGCTGTAAAGATCCTTCATGGTGCAGGCCTTCTTCAGATGAGTCCGGTATTCGAATTCTTTGAAGTACTGTGAATCGATCGGGAGCAGGACATGATCTACGGTCCCATACCAGTGAATGTTAAGCTCTTCTTTCATTGAGAATACTTTTTTGTACATTGCCCTTAAGAGGTCCGTCCTTAAAATTGGATTCACCTGATTAATCATACAGTCCATTAGCCCAATGAGATAATACGCCTCCCTCATCTTTTTTTCATTTTTACGACAGGTGTACATGGCACGCATGGTATAGGCCAAGCCTCCCTTGAGGGCAAAATGGGAGGGGAGATGCTGGATGCCATTGCCTCCATTCCTATAAATTTTCTCACGGTGGTATTCCAGTTTAGCAGCCTGGGACCTCAACATCTGAATAAAATGGGCTGTTTTCCAATAGGCCTTCCTGAACTCCCACGGTTTTGAAATGATCAGGTTGTCCGGTGATTTTTGTATCCTGTCCTTAAGGTCAATTATTTTACCCATCTTCATCTCGAACAGATTAGTACTCAGCCATAAGGTGTGTTAACAGATTTTCTTGGCTTTTCAGTTTTTAATCTTTCTAAACCTCATGTAAAGTCCGCTGCTCAGATTTGTGACTGATTACTGAACAATTATATTTTACCCGTTCATGGTCTGGGATGACATTTCTGATGCACATCTTTTAGCCGTTCTCTTGATACATGAGTGTAGATCTGAGTCGTTGAGATATCCGCATGTCCCAACATGACCTGAACCGACCTCAAATCAGCACCAGCATCCAATAGATGGCTGGCAAAAGAATGCCTGATGCTGTGTGGCGTCAGCTTTTTCTTTATAAGTGCCTGTCGCCCGTATTTTTTGATGATTTTCCAGAATCCCTGGCGGGTCATGGGACGGCCTCTAAGAGTTAGAAAAAGATATGGCGAATTTATAGCCTTTGTCAGCGTAAGCCTTGCGCCCGATAGATATTCTTTTACAGCAGCTATGGCCTTTTGGCCCATAGGAATCACTCTCTCTTTAGAACCTTTGCCCAGAGTTCTCACGTAACCAGCCTCAAGGTTAAGATCCTGTGTCTTAAGATTCACCAATTCAGAAACCCTTAATCCGGTAGCATATAGGATTTCCAGCATGGCCAGATCCCGCTGGCCTATAGGTCTGAAAACATCTGGCTGGGACAAGAGATGTTCAACATCTGCCTGGCTTAAGACCCCCGGTAATCTCATGGAGATGCGTGGGGTCTCAATGAGCCTCGTGGGGTTGTTCTTGATCTTTCCCTCTGAAACTAAAAAGCGGAAAAATGATCTGACAGCTGAGATGTTTCGGGCCACACTTCTGGATGAAAGACTCTTGCCAATTAGGCTTGTATACTCTGCGATCTGGGTATGAGAGATTTCAAGTGGCGAAAGTGCTTGCTTTTCCAAAAATTCAAAAAATCTCATCAGATCCCTGGTGTAAGCCAGGACAGTGTTGTCCGCGACGCCCAGCTCTATCCGGAGATAGTTTATAAATTGATCCGCCAGTATGTCCATCTTAATACTATACGCCTCGGGCGCCAATTATTACAAATTTCCTTCATTAAGTCTGTGGCCTAAACCGCATATATTTGGCCACGGTTAAGTTCGGTGGTATTCTTTTTGAGATAACGCCTTTCGGAAACCCCTACCGCCTCAAGAAATATGAAAAAATAAATGTTGATGCCAAAACTGCAAAAGGAGTCCCCAAATTTCTCTCTTCTGGTCTGTTAGCTAAAAGTTATAGAAATGGTCATTTTTGGTAAGGATTCTCGGGCCGTTCTCCTCAATCACAACCATCTCTTCAAGCCTGACACCGCCATTACCGGGGATATAAATTCCCGGTTCCACAGTAACAATCATACCTGTCTTAAGCTTCACCGGACTTTTTGGCCCAAGCCTAGGCCGCTCGTGCGTGGCAAGTCCGACACCATGCCCGAGTGAATGAATAAAGTGTTTTCCAAAGCCTGCATCACCAATAACCTGCCTTGCGACAGCATCCGGGTGACTACTTTCAACTCCCGGACGGATACTTTCCAGGGCCGCCAACTGTGCCTGCCGGACAACCGCATAAATTTTCTTAAAATCAGGGATAGGATTTCCCAAAAAAATCGTTCTGGTCATATCAGAACAATAACCCTTCAGTTTGACTCCCACGTCAAGAATGATGGGTTCCTTGGGTTTGATCTTGCGTTCGGTGGGCACGGCATGGGGCAATGCACTATTGGGCCCGGAAGCTACAACAGATGAGAAGGCAAGACCTTCAGCTCCTGCCTCACGAGCTAGGCCCTCAATCTGCCATGCTATAGCTTTTTCTGTAGTTCCAGTCTTGAGGCCGGCAATGACTTTATCCAAGACTGCCGATATCAAATCTGCGGAGGCTTCCATGGCTTTGATTTCCGCTCTATCTTTTATCTCGCGCATTTCCTCCAAAACGCCATTTGAAGGTATAAGACAAATCGGAGGTGAAAAAGCTCCCAATCGTTCACTCAATTGATGATGGAGACCCCAAGACAAATAATCCTCTTCAAAGGCCAAATTTCTAATCCCCATCCCATTCACTAGTTCACAAAAGGGTTCGATTAGATCCTGTTTCAGGGTTTTAATCTCAAAATCAATCGCCTCACTTTCGGCCTCTGCTGTATATCTAGAGTCAGTTACAAGAATGGATCGGTCCTTGTTTATAAGGAGAGAACCCGAAGACTCAGTAAACTGGATATCATTCGCCGTGAATCCCGAGAGATATCGCCTGTTTTCAGGCCGGATGATCCATGCCGTATCGGCAGACATTTCCGCCAATCTTCGCCTCAGGTCAGTTACACGTTTGATAAATATAGTTCTGGCCATCTGTTCCCAAAATTATTCTAAATTTGACACCCTCGCCTTGTTGAATTCTTGCTTCGTGAGACGGCGCAGCCGATTCAACAGGGCAAGTCACTACAGCGCACTTCTGTGTAAGCCTTCCACCCTCCGTAGCAAGTCTACTCCGGAGGACGGCCATTCCTCGGGATTTGTCCGCGCTGCGCTTGGACTCCCCACCCTTTGAGCGGGTCCCCGGTTTCGGATGCCTTGTATCTGGAGATTTTCCATCAGCCTCCAAC
>CAZUHR010000239.1:0-5471 GCA_964620335.1 uncultured Desulfobacteraceae bacterium | reverse complement strand
AAGAAGGGGTCCTTGAGGCCATGAAAAAATGTATGGCAGGTATGCCGCTATATGACCCTTCAACCTTCAGGGTTGCAGAGCCGGCCGATCCGGTTTATCCGGCTGGGGATCTTAGCCTTATTGTCCCCTTTAATCAGAAAAGGACATATAGCATTGAACAGGTCCTGGCAAGGCTTTTTGACGGGAGCGAACACATGGAATACAGACCGAACTATGGTCCTGAAGTTTACTGCGGCCTTGCGAAGATAGACGGTTTTTTAGTCGGGGTAATTGCCAATCGCCAGGGCTTTCTGGGTAAGGGATATCCCCAATATGCAGAGGGGAAGTATCCAGGTATAGGAGGCAAGCTTTACAGGGAAGGTCTCATTAAGATGAATGAACTGGTAATGTTCTGCGGCAGGGACAAGGTCCCCATGATCTGGTTTCAGGACACAAGCGGTATTGACGTGGGGGATATTGCGGAACAGGCGGAACTTTTGGGGCTCGGGCAGTCACTCATTTACTCTATTGAGAGCTCACACATTCCCATGATGTGCGTTGTTTTGAGAAAAGGGACGGCTGCGGCACATTACATAATGGGAGGTCCCCAGGCTACCCGGAACAATGCATTTACCCTGGGGGTGGCGACGACCGAGATCTATGTTATGCACGGAGAGACGGCGGCTGCCGCGGCCTTTGCAAGACGTCTGGTAAAGGAAAAGGATGCGGGTAAGCCCATTGAGCCGGTCATCGATAAGATGAACGCCCTGGCCCAACAGTACTATGATCAGTCTAGGCCGATCTACTGCGCAAAGGCGGGCCTGGTGGATGAAATCACTCCAATGGGGCGGCTCAGGGATTATTTTATCGCCTTCGCGAGGAGCAGCTATCAGAACCCGACCAGCATGTGCCCCCATCACCAGATGTTGCTGCCAAGATCGATCAAGGGGTAGACATTCCGTCATGGGATTCTTATTCTTAATGTTATGGCGGTAAGGTTTTTGGGAATGTGCTGGAAGGTGTTATGAAATAAAATAGGTAAAAGATTGAAATTCTTGTTTGTATTAGATGGTTATGCTCCAAGAAAATATACAGCAATAACTCTTGCTATGAGAAGGTTATGAAATCTTTTCTTCGATTCCGGGTCTCCCGGCCGGGTCTTTTCTACGACTTATCTGCGGGGGAGTTCTGCCCCCTCCGCATTCCCCTCACAGGCTCGGGGCTGCGGGTTCCCCCGCTGATAAGTCGTGAAACCGACGGCGGCCTCCCGACAGTCACTCAGAAAAGACCTCATAACCTTTTGCTTTTTTACAACGGGTAAAGGAGGTAAAGATGAGCGAATATGATATTTTTAAGGTAAATAAAAAGATGCCAAAGAAGGTAAGGCTGGCTGATATAACCGTAAGGGACGGATTTCAGCATGAAGAGGCATGGATTCCAACCGAGGCCAAGATCTATTATCTTCAGGAACTTGCCTTTGCAGGCGTAAGAAGGATTGAGGTGACAAATCTGGGAAACCCTAGAATTATGCCGCAGTTCAAGGACGCAGAAGAAGTGCTGAAGGGGATCAGGAGCGACATATTTGAAAAGAGGCTGGCCAAAAGGGGTATAGACCCGAAAGATATTGAATGGACCGCGGTAACAATCAGGGAGCCCTCTGTTGACCGGGCCATTGAGCTTAAAGAAAAGGGATACGGCCCCGACCGTGTTTTAATGATGGTTTCGACAGACGAGGAGCATCACTTTGCAAACAGCGGTACAACATTGCCGGCTTACTGGGCCGAGGCAGAAAGGTGTATTAAAAAATGCAAAGACGCCGGCATCAAAATGAACGGAACAGTGAGTACCATCTGGGGCAGCCCAATATCGGGGCCGACAAGATTAGAGGATGCCATTGAATTTACGAAGCGATTTCTGAGTATCGGGGCCGACGATATTGAGCACGCGGATCATGACGGCTCTGCACCGCCTGACCAGGTATATCGTTATTATTCCATGCTGTTGGATGAGATCCCCAATCCGGACCTTCATGTGGGCCATTTTCATGTCACCAGGGGCTGGGGCCTGGCAAACGTCCTGGCCGCGCTTCAGGCCGGCATTGAGATCTTTGAGGGTACACTCGGGGGAACCGGTGGACAGCCGGCCAATTTTCTTGACAGGACACCTGTGCCCGGTACAGGTGCATATTATTACAGGGATCCCAATGTCGTCGGTCTGGTTTCGCTTGAGGATATGTGTGTCATGTTGGATGAGATGGGTATTGATATCGGGGGAATCGATATCGACAGGATATTAGAGCTCGGCACCATGATAGAAAAGACAATCGGCAGAAGGCTCCGTTCAGAATCCATCTTAAACGGCAGGATTCCGAAGGAGCCCAGGGAAGAGTTCAAAAGGCCAAAATTACATTCAGACAAGAAGAAATTCGGAGAAAAGCCCGGCCAGATAATACCGGATGGATGGCCGGAAAAGGCTGAAGTCCCGAAGGAATTACTACAAAGAGCAAAGCCCCAATAATTGGGGTACAGATTCATGCATAAGCAATTTCCTCGACTATCCAGTTTCTCCTGATAATTTACATTTTTAGGTATTCCCGGGCTTGAACAGTTTACCTATTTCTTCCGGCTTAAATATATCGGCTAAAGGGATAGTAAAACCCACTTCCGGCTGGTACTTTAAGTAAGTGGGGATAGGGTAGCGGATGCCTTTTCGGTGTGTTTTTTCAAGGCCCTCCACAAGTTCTTCCAGGTGCGCACCGGGTACTGCCATAAGAATTTCGTGATCCTGGCATGCGGCCCATACTCTGTCACCATTACCCGGGACCACTATTTTTAAGGCATTATCAAGATATGCTCCTAGTACACCTTCAGTACAGGAGGCCGCTCTTCCTGAAAAGCTGCTCTCAACCGGTCTTCCCGTATGATGAGTTGCGCCGTGAATCAGCCTCATCATCTGGGCGGGGTTCACATAAATGAGTATAACATCCGGTTCAACTTTGGTCCTTTCCAGGGGAGAGTAAACTACGATGGGATGATGGTCCGCCTTAAGGGCAGGCCATCCTGCAAGTACCTCAGCCGCTGCCTTTTCATCTGATGCGTAGCTCATCATGATAAGGAAATGGATTGCTCCTTTCTGATCAGTGATCCTATCCCAGCCGTACGTGTGGGCTGCGATGGCGCATCCTACATCCTCGCGGGTAAAAGCTACTGTCCAACCATAACGCCTGGACATGGCCGAACCCTGACAGGGTGCCATCTTGACTCCCAGATCTCGAAGCGGCCTTTTTGCTTTATGAGGAATTTCGTTTTCCCCTTCCAGGAATTTCACGGCTACCGGAAAGGTGGATGGATTCACCAGATTTCTTAATTTCTCGCCTAGACTAATCCAATTTTCCATAAGATGCCTCCTGATATTTATTGAATTTTTGAAAACCGTTTCCTATGATAGCATGTCACAATCCCTCCCGGTCATTGCGAGCGACCAAAGGGAGCGCGGCAATCCCCTTAATTTCGACGCCTTAAGAGATTGCGGAGCCTGTTCCGAGTGAACCGAGGAATCATTTTTGACATTATTTCGGACCTTGGTC
Organism: uncultured Desulfobacteraceae bacterium; assembly: GCA_964620335.1. Classification (GTDB taxonomy): domain Bacteria; phylum Desulfobacterota; class DSM-4660; order Desulfatiglandales; family Desulfatiglandaceae; genus JAFDHL01. The sequence goes on along the minus strand of CAZUHR010000239.1, from coordinate 1,906 downwards.
CCATCCTGCTCCGAGTTTGCTTCGGCTTCGCCTCGCAACCGCTAACACTCCTCGAAATGAAATTATGACACAGTCTCTTTGGGCATGGATTCTTCACTACTTTATAAAATGTTGAAAAGAATTAAAAATCGGGCGGACTCATGTCCTTGAGCCCGGGCTTGTTCAAGACATGCGTGTAACTCTGTGCATTTATAAGGTATTTAGAACAAGTCATCCAGCGGACTTCCGAGCGTTTCAAAATTTTTGCTCATTACATGCGTATAAATCATAGTAGTCCGCACATCCACGTGTCCCAGAAGTTCTTGCACTCGCCGGATATCCTTTCCCGCCTCCAGCATATGCGTAGCAAATGAATGTCTCAACGTGTGGGGACTCACCCGTTTATCAATACCTGCCTTTTTCGCAGCATTCGCTATTGCTTTCTGCAAACCAGTCTCATGCGTGTGGTGCCGGCGCAATTTTCCGGTTCTTGGATCTCTTGAAAGACTCTTTGCCGGAAAAACCCACTGCCATATCCACGACTTTCCAGCCCCCCGGAATTTCCTGGCCAGTGCAGATGGCAAATACACATCTGCTCGGCCATCCGCCAAATCTTGCTCAAATAGTCTTCGAACCCCCTTCAGGTGTAACCTCAAATCTTCCTGCACTGTCTTTGGTAAAACCGTTGCCCGATCCTTTCCTCCCTTTCCGTCCCGTACAATGATCTGATGATTCTCAAAATCTACATCCTTCACCCGAAGCCGAACACACTCCATCAAACGCAAGCCGGCACCATACAAGAGCTTCGCCATCAACTCATTCGTTCCGTTTATGTGTTGAAAAAACCGACGGATCTCTGACTGATTCAAAACTGTTGGTAGTCTTTTCGGCTTTTTCGAGCGCGTTGCGTCGATGTAATCGTTAAGCGGCATGTCCAGTACATATTTGTAAAGGAAAAGAATCGCATTAAGTGCCTGATTTTGAGTTGAAGGTGCCACATTCCTGTTCACCGCCAGATGACTCAAAAACCGCTCGATCTCGGGTTTCCCCATCTCCCGCGGGTGACGGGTTCCGTTAAAACGGATATAATCCAATATCCACTTTATGTAGGTTTTCTCCGTCCGAATTGCGTAGTGATGATAACGCATTACCTCTTGTACCTGATCCAATATTTTTCCCGGTTTTGGACGAAATTTTTGCTTTGAATGTTCTTTCCTATATGCCATACTAACCTCCAACTAAAACTGCATTAAGTTGCATAATACGCTATTATACAGAAAATATATAGCGTTAATATGCAGAATTTTTTCTGCTTAATACAATACGTTATGAGTTACACAGCTTAGGAGGTTGCTTATGGGGATGACCCCGTACAGCTTCTTTGAAGCCTTCGTAGAGGGAAACGCTCTCGACTGTCACGAAGATCCGGGAGATGTGCGCAGAGCGTTTAATGCGGCTGTTTCCGCGTCTCATGTTGCAGACCAATACTTACAATACTGTAAACGACACAAACCTGACGCGGTTTCGAGATTCCAAAATATAGGTGAATTTGTAGAGCACTTATGCAATGAAACCGGCGGTGCTTTCAGAGACATTCGCAGTATCGCAAACGCCTACAAACATCTCTATACGAATCCGATAGGCGGCGAAAATGCATACTCTTCGGTAAACTCAACGGGCTCAATCACTGCAGTTGAATTCTCCGATGATGAAGAGATGGCAGCGATTGAAGAAGACTATGAGAAGCAGGAAAGTGACGATAGAGGCCGCATGAGAGTCGTGTTCATTCGGAAGGACGGAACGAAAAGCGAATTTCTTCCAGTGCTTGACAGAGTGGTCGATCACTTCCGCACAATGTTCTATGGAAACTCATAACAAGCGCCTGCACAAGGAACGCTCGTACCTCGCGTCCTGTGAGGCGCGCCGT
>CAZUHR010000238.1:0-5501 GCA_964620335.1 uncultured Desulfobacteraceae bacterium | reverse complement strand
AAAAATCAAGACCAGAAATTGGCACAGTAAAAGGCCAGTGTAAAACTGGTATTATAAAAAGACAATGCTTGGACAGGATCTACAGGATCATCAGGATTATTCTTTAACGATTTGTGGCAGTCAAATCGATACATGATATTTGAAAAGGGCTAAACTGTGATATCCATCCAAAAGTTCAAAATATCATCCACCTCAAAAACCTTTGATAAGTCTGACTGAACCGGGCTTTCCTAAATTTCGAACTAGCAGGCCCGTTCATCAGCTCATCAAACTCCTTTCAATTGTAATGAGCCTTCTCGTAATGCAACTTTTTTTCTTTTTTGATCAGTCCAGAAGATAAACTGCTTTATCAATGCCATGGACCCGGTGACTTCCAAGTTGCTTCGAAAACTTTACCCGCTGCCAGTTTTTTTGTTACAGGCCCAAGAAAAGTTGCAATGGCTTTGATCACTTCCTCAAAATCTTGCGGAACATTTGACAGGCGAGTCTTACGGATAAATCCTTGCCACTGAGCGATCTTTGCATGATCTTCAGCAAACTAATTCGTTAATGCAATTGGTTCGAGTTGAATATCTGTTCTGCGTGTCGAAAAAGTCTTCTCTATGGCTGCCGCCAGCCTTGAACCTTCAAAGTCAAATTGTCGGGACAACAGCCAGATATCAAAGAAATCTTTCATGCGGCTGTTCAGAGCGCCGAATTTCACCATGGCTTCAAATTTCTCCGCGATAGTACTTTCCTTGTTATAGCCGTAAAGATTTGGGGCAGGGAGGTCGAGGATGGTCGGGTATTCAAGGGAGTCAGGCGCTGGAATGACTACGTCTCCAAACCCTATATCAAGTTGCATGGTAAAGCGTGCTGTGTCCAAGGATCGATGGAAACGAATGCGAACTCCTTCGTATTTGGCGTCCTCGGTAATGCGTTCACCTCTGATACTGGTCAAATCGAAAATTATACCATCGGGCTCCACCTTCCGCCTGCATATATCCTCTGTTACGGCTATGATAGCCTCGACATTGTTATCGATTTTTCCGAGGAAGTCGATATCCATGGTTGGGCGTGAAAGTGGTGCCTTCCATACGCTGAGCATCAGTGCGCCTTTGAGAACAAAATTGTCGGCATAGACCGATTTCGACAAACGGTAGAGAAAGCGCTCCATCGCAAAATATTGAAGCAGTTCGCTGAATGGTCGGCCCGTTTCTCTTGCATTATTAAGGAGGCGCTGTCGGACGGAAGCAGCAATGTCTCTTTGTGGAGGACTTTTTGTCATAGCAATGCTTCCAGGTAGGGGCGAATGATTTTCTCAACCCTGCATACCCGCGCGAACCCCATAAGATCATCGAGCTTGAAATGTTTTCTTTTCCGATAAAGTTTAACCGCTTCAATGGCTGTGTCGAGACCGATTTTGTTCCGATACTTGAAACAGTCGGCTATTGTCTTTTCCGGGCTGTAAATTCGCACCTGAACGCCGTCCAATCTGTCGCTTTCAATTCCCTCAGTAAAGGCTTGTCCCGTGAACCAAAAAACGCGGATTGGAGGATGTGCCAATCTTGGCGGTCCAGCCCCTCTATTCAAAGCCAGATAAACCTCGTGTGGAATCTGGGTGGTGATCTCGTGATAGGCGAGTGCGGAGATGAGACAGATAACGCCATTCGGCACCTTTAGGGCAACTGAAACAAGATCCTGGTTTCCGAGCGGCGGCATATCCGCAAGCCGAAACAATCCCCGAGCAAGTTTCTCCAGGATTCCTCTCCCTTCCATCTCATAAAGTATTCGAGGATGGATGCCTGCACTCAGGGCTTCCCCTGTTTTAAGCACGCCACCCCGGTCTCGGAAAACTTTTTTTGCGGACTCAAATCTGTCCGGATTTTTCACTGTTGTTTCACTTGTCATGGATAAAGACACCAGCACTTGTTAGGATTTGCTGGTAATTTTATCCAAACAACACCCCTTTGTCAAATATGATTTCAGCCGGTGATAGCCATTGCACAACTCAAAATATCACCCGCCTCAAAAATCTGAGATATGTCTGACGATTCACTTTTAGCCCTGGTTGCAGCAGATACCTGCCATCTCGGCACATTTTTTCACGATGAATTCATGAGATATGGAGATGGGATGTGAGGGCAGAAGGAATTGTATTTGGCTGTCATGATGTTAAGATCTGCTAATAACTGACTTCACTTTTTTAAAGAAATTTTATAAAATTGAACTATAGAGAAAAGTCTATAGTACAAACTTGAACATACCGGAATAGTTATATTAAGAATGATGCACAATTTTCTATGCACTATGCACATTTTTTTGTGCATTTTCTATGCGCATCAAGATTCACACCTGCCGCGGCAAGTTCGTGGCAGGGAGAAGATGGCAAAAAGCAAGTTGCAATATGAAAGCAGCTTTCTACGTTACTTGGGGGCCAGGACATTGCGAAAAAATCATAGCATAGAAAGGCTCGTGCTTGAAACCCATCAAATTACGGGTGCGCTAATCGCCATTGTGAATGAGCATTGAAGGGGGTTAACACAGTGCCACCGATAACATCGGCCCTGGTAACCGGCGGCACCGGTTTTTTGGGTGGACATCTGTGCCGGCGTTTGCTTGCGGAAGGCATTACTGTCCGTGCGACGGTACGAAAGGTAGGTCCGGTAGTTGATGTGTTGGAGGCTTTGAATGTAGCAATTTGTAAATGTAGTTTGAATGACAAGGAAGCCCTACGGAAAGCTGCCGACGGGGTTGAAATTGTCTTCCACGTGGCTGCGCTAGCTTCATATGTGGCACCTTCTGCCAAGGTGGAGACGGCCAACATCCTTGGAACACGCAACATCCTGGAGGCTGCAAGGGCTGCAGGAGTACGACGACTAGTTCACGTATCTTCCGAGTCGGTTACTCTAACTAATGCGGACCGGATTGATGAAGACGAGACAAAGCCATTTCCCAAGCGCTTCCTTGACCACTACTCGAGAACTAAGGCTCAAGCCGAGCAAGAGGTGCTCTCGGCAAATAATGACGGTATAGAGACCGTGGCAGTGCGCCCCCCCTGGATCTGGGGCGAGCGAGACACCAGCGTATTTAAGGCTATAGCATTAGCAGTTCAAAGTAATCGTTTCGCCTTTGTTGGTGACGGAACCAACCAGATCACCACCTGCAATGTCCATAATATCTGCAGCGGATTAATCGCGGCCGCTGAATCTCCTCGGGCCCCTGGACGGGCTTACCATTTAGCTGATGATTACCGCCCAACCATCCGAGATTTCATATCGCGTTTGTGTAATGCCAGCGGCCTTGAACTGCCAAAACACCAAGTCCCTTATCATGTGGCATACCTCGCTGCTACCTTTTCCGACCTACTTAGGGCGATGGGAATGAAAGCACCGATAATGCTTTCCCGTCCTTATGTTATCCATCTTGGCCGGAACTGGATTTTTAACGACCATCGAGCCCAAAAAGAAATTGGCTATAAGCCGATTGTTTCGATGGATGAAGGCTTCCGGCGCTTAGCTGAATGGATCAATAATAGCAAAGGATTGAATGCTGCCTTGGGAAGAACTGCTCGCCGATAGAAAAGTGGACGTTTGTTCCAGAAAAACTTGTGGAAGTGAAATCTATACATCAATAAGATTTAAATTGCTATATCATCTGACAAGCTCAGAATATCACCCACCCCCAAAACCTTTGATATGTCTGACTGACCGAGGAGGTGGTTTATTTATGATTTGATTTTTATAACTCTTTCCCGGCCGCGCTCAGAATTGACGGTTTTTAGTCTGCGTTTTATAGATTGCCCGCTTTGCGACGTATTCATCCAGTCTTGGAATCAGGAGACCTGACAGATTGATATGGTCAAGCTCCGCCAGTAGCTTTCCGTTATAAAGTATAACCAGTCCATCCAATAATGGTGGGTCCAAATGAGGTTGCATGAATGTTGCGGTGAGCATGTGAAATGTGACCTGTCCACCCGTAGAACCCTGAAAAAAACAACCCATTGCATCATTATCGACATCGACCATGTTGATAACGGCTGTAAGAAGTGGTCTGCCAGGAGTTGATATCCTGTCTATCCCAAGGACTTCAAAATGGATATCGGTTGAATCATTCGTATAGGTCTTGGAAAAATAGGTCTCTGACAGGTGTCGACCGAGACTGTTGAGTGCATCGCGGAGGGTAGTCTCAGGAGGCAATATAAACGGCTGCGCATTACTCAGGAAATATTCGTCATCGGATGAGAATGTATAAAGCTTTACATCTCCGATAACTCGTGGGATATTTTGCGGAGATTTGTCCGTGTCATTACCGACACACGAGATCAGGAATATCGATATCATAAAAAAAGCCATGGTCAGATATCGCATAGATCGGCCTCCTTACTGAAGTTGAAGATTTTTGGTAATATGACAAAAAATTTGTGAGGGCCGTAAAGGGCTCTTTGTCGTTCAGTTTAATGGGTAATACTATGAAAAGGAAGAGTGTAAATGAAAAAAACCTCTAAGCTTTGGACAGTCAATATTGTATCTTTTGTTCTTTTCATCATATTGAGTGTCACAGGCCTGATAAATTGGCTAGTCTTGCCCAAGGGATATGAATTGCGGGGTAGCTTTCTGATTTCCATAAGACATTTTCTGATTGAGGTTCATCAATGGGCGGGATTGGTATTCATCCTCGTTGTCGCAATGCATGTTATTCTGCATTGGGGTTATATAAAGGCTCAGTTGTTGAAGTCGGGCACCAGGAAGAGGATTTAGGTCGGACCAAGCTAAGATTTTGAAATTCTTTGACAAGTGCAAGAAATCGGCCCCGAAATCGGGCTTAGAAGCACATTTTTGACCCTAAAACAGGCCTTTTAAGATCAAGGCGCACGTTAAAAGTTGAAGCAAGTTGTTAAGATTCAACCGGCATTTGAGATCTGATAGTTGCTAATCTGTGATAGCCTCCTACAATCTCAAAATATCACCCACCTCAAAAACCTTTGATACGTCTGACTGACCGGGGGGGTGTTGATGGTGTTGGCATTTCAATTACTTTGGAGGCATTTGTAGGGCTCTCTGCACGGTTGAAAAGTCCGAATCAGATTTCTCGCTTCACCCTTATAATTATTAAGTTAATCATAACCGGCGTGTTTTGGTAGATTAGGCATGTAGCCATAAAACTGAGACCTTGGAGATTGGCAAGCTGTAAACAGTTCAGCTCAACCAATATTTCTCCTTCAGGGAGAGTTGAGGAAGAGATTGGGAAGTTAGTTTATCCCCATTGATTTTCCAGAAACCATGCTTACATTTTAAATAGTTAATTGTCCCAGATTCAATACACAATATTATACCGCGAGATGGCCAAAGGCCTCCAAAGGTTATACTAAAAAAGGGATTCTGTGGCGGCAATTAAATAAAGGCTTCTCGGGTGTGCGTGAACCTCTACGGAGGTAACGGCACTGAGGGGGCCTTTTTTTTTAAGTTGGTTGGATAACTAACGGACAATCTAAACTTATCCCCTGAAAATTGATCTGTTAG
>CAZUHR010000237.1:0-5511 GCA_964620335.1 uncultured Desulfobacteraceae bacterium | reverse complement strand
GGTGAGCCGTGGGCGGTGGGCCTTGCCGTGGCCTTTGCAACCTCTTTTGCCCATTTCCTTATCGTGGGCACGCCCAATAATGCAATTGTTTACGGTCTGGGTATATATCCGGATACGGGCGAGAAGGTAATTCACCCGCTTGATTTTCTGAAATATGGATTTCTTCTTTTTATCATATCTATGCTCGTAGTCTGGGTGATCGGATTTTTAGTGGTCTTTAACCTTGTGGGTTTTCCTGAAGGGATTTTAGAGACGGCCAGGGGAGTACTGGAAAGCGGTGCCCATTAGCCGAAGATAAGCCATGAGAGGACATTTATGAGTCTCCCTGACAAGGCCTATTTCCATGTCACCGGCCGTTAATCAGAGAGAACTTAACCTTGGGAGAGAGTGTGCAGGATAGGCGTTTAGGGCAGCAATCTTAATAATGATAACCTCGTAAAAAGTCGCTCCGGGCCTTTTCACTCGGCGGGGAAGGGTGTCCCCTCCCCCGCCATTTGAAGTAAATTCAAATGGCTCCACCCTCACCCAGGCCGGGGCTTACCCGCCCTCGACCTGTTGACGGACTTTTTACGAGTCCGTCAATAATGAACAAAGGAGGAAAATTTGCCATGAAGTCTCCGTTAATAATGTTAGTCGATGATGAAGTCCCATTCGTGGAAACCATGGTAAAACGTCTGGAAAAAAGAAACCTGACCGTTCTTACAGCCTTTACGGGTAATGAAGCCCTGGAATCGCTTGGGAAGCATAGAAATACAGATGTTGTTATCCTGGATGTCAAAATGCCCGGTATGGACGGAATTGAAACGCTGAAGGAAATTAAAAAGGCATTTCCTTTAATCGAGGTTATAATGCTGACGGGCCACGCTACGGTAGAGTCAGCTATCGAGGGTATGAAGTTGGGGGCTTATGATTACCTGATGAAGCCCTGCGATATGGAGCAGTTAGTGGCTAAAGTGGATGAGGCTACAAGGAAAAAGAAGGACCACGAAGAAAAAATCAGGGAAGCCAGGGTAAAGGAAGCACTGTCGATCCACGGCCTTGAATAGCATGCTGATTTTTCATACTGGGTAGAACTATGATGGTATCACTAGGTGATGCCAATTGTGAGCGAGAGTAAAGTGAAAAAAATCATAGATTATCCTGCATTTTTCAGGAAAAGGTTTTTTACCGTTATTATCTTTTCTATCACGCCCATGATCCTGGTAAGTGGAATCATTCTTTACGAGTTCAATAGATCCTATCATGAAAAAGTCCATGCCCATCTGGCAGAATTAGTCCTGAAACACAAGCAGAATATTGATGGGTTTTTAGTAGAGAAACTTGCCGATATCCGGGCCCTGGTCAAGACATTTGGCGTTGAAGAGCTGAGTGATGAATCCTTCCTGCGGAATAGGTTGGAGATCCTTCAGGAAGTATATGGTCCTGTCTTTGTGGATTTGGGTGTCATCGACTCAAAAGGTCTTCAGGTCGCCTATGCAGGGCCCTTTAAACTGGGAAAGGCCCTCTATTCAACAGCCGGATGGTTTGAGAACGCTATGAAGAAGGAGTATGTTATAAGTGATGTTTTTTTGGGTCTCCGCGGTCTTCCACACTTCATAGTAACGGTAAGAGACAACTGGAAGGGAGAGCCCTGGATAATAAGGGCCACCATCGACTTTGTCGCCTTTAATAATCTCGTGGGGAACATCCGTGTCGGGGAAACAGGGTTTGCCTTTATTGTCAACAGGAATGGAGAGTTACAGACCAAACCGCTTTTTGACATTATGCCGGAAAAAGGACCTTATTCGGAATTCATGAGCGCTGAACTGGGGAAAAAGGATGACATCCAGATCGTGGAGAGAAAGGATGAGTCCGGGAACAAGGCAATTTATGTGGCTGCTTTTTTAAAGGGCGGTGATTGGCTTTTGGTGTACCAGCAGAAATTCTCAGATGCCTTTTCGGATTTCCACAGGGCATTGAAGGTGGCGTTTGCAATTATTATACTGGGTGGTCTTGCCATTACGAGTTTGGCTTATGTGCTTTCCACAAGAATGGCCTACCGTGTGGCCAAGCTGGATGAAGAAAGACAGATGATGGACGAACAGATAATTGAAACAGGGAAGCTTGCTTCAGTGGGGGAACTGGCCGCAGGAATAGCCCATGAAATAAACAATCCCGTTGCCATTATGGTTGAAGAAGCAGGGTGGATAGAGGATTTATTGGAAGAGGAAGATTTTAAGGAAGGGAAGAACCTGGATGAGTTCCAACGGTCATTGAAACAGATTCGGACCCAGGGAAAACGCTGCAAGGAAATAACCTATAAGTTATTAAGCTTCGCAAGGAAGACCGATTCGACGATCCAGCAAGTCCATCTCAATGACATGCTCGAGGAACTGGTAGCTATCTCGGCCCAAAGGGCGAAATACAGCAACGTGACAATAAACACAGACTTTCAAAGTAATCTGCCTTTTTTAGAGGTTTCCTTATCAGAATTGCAGCAGGTCTTTCTGAATTTGATCAATAACTCCCTTGATGCCATGGAAAAAACCGGAGGCATACTGGAGATATCCAGCAAACTGGAAGAAGATTATGTTGTCGTGACGGTGGAGGATAACGGCCCCGGAATTCCCAAGGCAAACCTGGGCCGAATCTTTGATCCGTTTTTTACCACCAAACAAGTTGGAAAAGGTACCGGATTGGGTCTGTCCATATGTTACGGCATTATCAAGAAAATGGGAGGAGAAATAGAGGTTAGAAGTACCGTGGATGTCGGGACCACTTTTTATGTCCGTATCCCGTTGACCAAGAAAAATGAAAAAGAGAAACAAGAGGTTGTTGCCACAACTTAGAAAAAAGCCGTGTGCATGAACATACCGTCATTTGCGTGAGACTGAATAAGACCCCATCACGAGATACCCGGGAGAAAGATCATGTCAGAAAAAGATAAGGCAGGAACTGACAGGATCAACCTGCTTTTGGTTGACGACGAAGTGGGCTATGTGAATGTCCTTTCAAATAGAATGGCCAAGAGGAATATTGATGTGACAAAGTGTCTCAGCGGAACGGAGGGTATACAGGCACTCCGCAAGCAGGATTTTGACGTGGCTGTTCTGGACCTCAAGATGGAAGATATGAATGGTATTGAGGTGCTTAAGATTTTTAAGAAAATGGATCCGGACATGCCCGTTATCATGTTGACAGGTCACGGTTCGGAACAGGCGGCGAAAGAAGGGATGGAATATGGGGCCTTTGATTATCTTACGAAGCCCTGTGAGCTTGAAGACCTTTTAGAGAAAATAAGAGAAGCCGTCAGGTTGAGGAGGTGAAGCGTGTGAATGAGTTGAACGTCCTTTTCGTGGATGACGAAGTAGATTTTCTGGAAACGTTGCTCAAACGAATGAAAAAGCGAGACGTTAACGTCACCGGCGTCGAAAGCGGCGAAAAGGCCCTTGGGCTTTTAGACAGGGAACCGGTGGATGTCATTGTCTTGGATGTGAGGATGCCGGGAATGGACGGCATTCAGACGCTGAGAGAGATTAAAAAACGTTATCCCCTGGTAGAGGTGATCATGTTAACGGGTCACGCAAGTCTGGAGGTGGCCATAGAAGGAATGGAACTTGGGGCTTTTGACTACCTTATGAAACCAGTAGATATTGATGAGCTCTTGTATAAAATTCAGGATGCCTATAAGAAAAAATTGATTCAGGTAGAAAAAATAAAATATATAGAGGGCGCTGAATCGGGTGAATAAAGGTTTTGCCATGGCTGAGATTCTCATAAATGGCAATGAAAAGGCTATAAAGCAGGAAGGAGTTGGATTGAAATGAATTTGTTAAAACAGTGGGGCAGGTTCATGATGATGGGAGCAAAGGCCCATGCGAGATGGGAGATTGATATTTCCAATACCATTCTTGGGGACAGAAGGCGGCTTATCATACTCGGTTTGCTTACCATTCCCATTATATTGGGGGGCATTGCCTTTGCTGAACAGATTGGAGGAGCCCTTCCAGAGGTATTGGGGGGCAAAAAGGCATACAGCCCGGCCTTTTATTCGACAGGTATCTTTATTGTATCAATACTCATTGGACTTGGAGCAGGTCTGATCACAGGCTGTATAGGTGCCGGCGGTGGTTTTGTCATTGCCCCCGCCCTGATGAGTGCGGGCATAAAAGGGATACTGGCGGTTGGAACAGACCTATTCCATATCTTTGCAAAGGCCATAATGGGAAGTGTTATCCACAGGAAGCTGGGAAACGTCTCTGTGCCATTGGCCGTGGTCTTTTTGATCGGGGCGATTATAGGTGCTACAGTCGGCGGGGTGATCAACCGTGTACTTTACGAGATAAACCCAGTTCTCAGTGATGCTTTTATTACGACAATTTATTCCCTGATGTTGGGTTTTTTGGGAGCCTATGCCATGTTCGACTTTCTTAAAGCGAGGAAGTCCGAGAGAGAGGTTGCCGCCCCTCACGGAGGGGGTGATATATTTGAAGAAGAAGAACATAACCAGGTTGAGAATGTTCCCGGCACAAAGATAGAAGGCGCGGAGATGGGAAATCTGCCACAGAAACTTCAGTCCATGAAGATGCCTCCCATGATCAAATTTGATTACGACTTTGTCCCTGGTGGCCGGAGTATTTCGTGGATATTTCTGGTACTCAGCGGTGCGCTAGTCGGACTCGCAGCGGGCATTATGGGGGTTGGCGGCGGCTTTTTGACATTCCCTATATTCGTATATATGTTGGGAGTCTCTTCCATGACCACAGTGGGGACAGATATATTCCAGATCATCTTCACTGCAGGCTACGCAGCAATAAGCCAGTACGCAATCTACGGGTTTATTTTCTACACATTGGCGATGGGCATGCTTTTAGGATCTTTGTTTGGGATCCAGGTCGGCGCTATGGTAACTAAGGTGGTGCCCGGGATTACTATCCGAGGCTTTTACGCTATGGCTGTGCTGGCCGGTTTTGTCAACAGGATCTTTGCCCTTCCCGCAAAGCTTGGACAAATGGGTGTGATCCCTATATCAAAGCAAGCAGGAGCCGTCTTAGAGCACATAGGGGTGTGGGCCTTTTTCATTGTTATAGGAGGATTTGGAATCTGGGTCATCGGTACTTTTTTCAAAAATATTGGGATCCTTAAGGGAGAGGGGGCGAGAATATGATTGCGCATAAAAAGGAATTTTATTGCGGCGTTGGAATGGTAATCGCGTTTGTGGTTATACTCATTATAATGTTTTCGCCTGTTTTCAAGGGGCAAAACGCCTTGCAATACTTGGATTCCTTATACAACTCCATATCAAAGGGTTCGGCCTACTATATCCCGAAGGTCAAGGTAGAAACAGACAAGTTCATTGGTACGGAAGTAAGCGCAACACTGACAATGGCGGATACGGGCCAGGCAAAACAAACAGCTTTACTTTTTAAAATGAGTGGCGCCAAAGCGGTAGTAACAGGGTCGCAGTTGAAGGTAACCGGTAACCTGGGCAAAATACTGGAAAGCTGTCTTGCCGATGCTGATGCCATGTAT
>CAZUHR010000236.1:0-5552 GCA_964620335.1 uncultured Desulfobacteraceae bacterium | reverse complement strand
ATTGCCAAGATTGACGAGATCCGCTCTAAGAAAGCACCCAAAACGGACGAGTAACTTGATAGTGATCCCCCAAATGAGTTAATCCATTAACTTGGGGGCTTTGAGCATCCCGCCCCGGCGAAATTGTCTATAATTTAACGGGGCAGGCAATGAGTGGGCAATATAATATAATACATTTACTCGGCGGGGAAGGGCGCCCCCTCTCCCGCCAGTTTTGTGTGAAGATAAACACTGATTATCAGGATATTGAATGAAGGATGATTATTCTGGGAATAGACACATCTTGCGATGATACATCTGCAGGAGTCGTTGTAGATGGACGAGAGGTCCTGTCCAATGTGGTTAACTCTCAGGTCAAGCTCCACAAACCACATGGTGGGGTTGTCCCCGAGCTTGCGTCCAGAGAACACCTCAAGAATATTATGCCCGTGGTATCGGAATCCCTCCTGACGGCCAATATCCACATGAGGGATTTAGACGGTATCGCTGTAACCGTGGGCCCGGGTTTGGTGGGAGCTCTATTGGTGGGCCTTTACTATGCAAAGGGGCTTTCTTACGTTTATAATATCCCCCTTGTAGGTATAAACCACCTGGAAGGCCATATCATTTCTATCTTTTTGGAGAAGGAAAGTCCGGATTTCCCCTTTGTTGCCCTCACGGTCTCTGGGGGGCATACCAGTCTGTATCATGTTGAAGGTTACGGGAAGTACACCCTGATGGGACAGACGCTCGATGATGCGGCTGGCGAGGCATTCGACAAGGTGGCAAAAATACTTGGTCTGGGCTATCCTGGTGGTCCTGTAATTGAGAAGTTGGCCCGGGATGGAAGCAAGGACAAAATTAATTTTCCTAGGGCGTTCCTTTCCCCCGATTCCTTTGATTTTAGTTTTAGCGGCCTGAAGACGGCGGTAGCCCTATATATCAAGAAATGGCATGAGTGCCAAGAAGAGGTTGAAGGCGTTGCTCTCGCAGATATTGCCGCCTCTTTTCAGGAATCGGTAGTGGATGTGCTAGTCGAAAAGGTGATGGCTGCAAGGGAAAAGATGGGAGTTACGAATGTGGTAGTGGCGGGCGGTGTGGCCTGTAATGACATGCTGCGGATGAGTTTGAATGTGGCTGGCTCAAGCCGAGGCATTCAAGTGTACTATCCACGTCCGGAATATTGTACTGATAACGGAGCCATGATCGCGGCAGCCGGGTACAATCGCCTCCTAAACGATGAGAGAGCTGATATGTCCATGGATGTGAGATCAAAGTACCCCATTCAGGACCTCATACCCCTTCCTTGAGATTAATATTTGCTCCATATCTGCTTTCGCGAGCTGTAAGTCAGCTGTTTGTTTGGGCGGCAGGTTTAAGGGGCAGGAGGAAACATATAAGTTTTTGTATTGTTAAGGTATTTTGACTGTGAAATTCGAAAGGCAAGTTAAATATTATTATCTGAAACTTATCGCACTAAGGGATGAGCCCCATGAACTAGCCCTCGGGATGGCGCTCGGGGTGTTTGCCGGCATGATGCCGATTATACCTTTACAGACCGCACTCGCTGTTACATTGGCCCTGTTCTTCAAAGCAAGCAAAATCACTGCCGCCCTGGGCACTTGGGTCAGCAACCCTTTGAATTGGTATTTTCTATACTTTTACAGTTATAAATTTGGGACTTTCCTATTAGGGCTTCCGGAGAGAAAAGCGATCTTTTCATCCATTATGACTGCCGTGAAATCCGGCGAAGCCCCAATGGTACTTGTTGCGAAGATCATGGGTGCGGGAGGCGCTATTGTTGCGGCTTTTCTGGTTGGAGGATTTGTCATGGGCATTGTTTTTGGGCCTCCATCCTATCTTATCTCTTTTCACTTTTTCAAATATTTGAAGGCTTGGCGTCGATCGAGGAAGGAACAAAGGAGATGGCGCAATTCACATCGATAAGAGCCGGGCCTGCTGGCAGTCACGAAAGCTCAGGCAAGAGAGGCGGAGAAAGGTTTCGACCCAAGAAGAGACTGGGCCAGCACTTTCTTGTTGATCGGAGAATAATCCAGAAGATCATTAATCTTTCCGGATTTCAGGCATCTGACATGGTGTTGGAAATCGGCCCAGGGAGGGGCTCCCTGACGTTGCCGCTTGCCCGACGAGTCTGCCATATTGTAGCTGTTGAAAAAGACAGCAACTTAACCCTTTCACTTGAAAAGCATCTACACAGGTCTGGTATCACCAATGTAACCCTCATCAACCAGGACATCCTCAAGTGGGACTTCCGAGAGATGGATTCCGCTCCTTCATCTAAGATCCACGTTATCGGAAATTTGCCCTACAACATAAGCTCTCCATTTCTGGAAAAACTTATAGGAGATCGACAACGGGTCGCCAGGGCTGTTTTGATGTTTCAGTTGGAAGTAGGCCGGAGAATAACCGCTTGTCCGGGTGGAAAGGCTTACGGTGCCATGAGCCTGTTGGTTCAATATCATGCGGATCCTACAGTATTGATTGAAGTGCCCAAAGAGGCGTTCTATCCCAGGCCAAAGGTAGATTCAATGGTGGTGGATCTGGATTTTGAGAGACCATATCCCAGGGATACTACGATTCATGAGCACAGTTTCAGGCAGGTTGTAAAAGGGGCGTTTGCCCACAGGCGAAAAACACTTATAAACTCTCTTTCAGGTGCTCCTTCATTATTATTTAATCGCGATGTGCTCTTGAATGCAATGAAGCATTGTGAGATAGACCCCAAAAGAAGGGCTGAAACGCTTGATATGAAGGAGTTTTTGTGTCTTACTAAGGTTCTTTCATTGACAAACCAGCAGGGCAATGATACCTAAATACGCTTTTAAATTTCAATGCTCCATAGCGTATTAATGGCCTCCAAGTATTTTTATTGTGATGTATTTCGCTGGTTAAGGGATTTTTTAAAGCTGTCTTCTTTTTGGGAGGGTGGCCATAATGTATCAGGGATATAACTATGGAAATTATAGAGACCATTAAGCGCATGCAAGAGAGATCTGACGAATTCAGGTCAGCAGGCTACACAGTTGCACTTGTGCCCACTATGGGCTATCTGCATGAGGGCCACCTGGAGCTTATGAGGGTTGGGAAAAAGCATTCTGATAAAATGATTATCAGCATTTTTGTCAACCCAACCCAATTCGGTCCCGAAGAAGATTTCGCTGAGTATCCAAGGGATACAGAGGGTGATCTGAAAAAGGCGCGCGAGGTGGGAGTAGATGTTGTTTTTATGCCTTCCGCGTTGGAAATGTATGCGGAGGATTTTCAGACAAAGGTGGATGTCGAAAAGGTGACTCAGCACCTGTGTGGAATTTCAAGGCCCGGGCATTTTGAAGGTGTTACTACGGTTGTTTGCAAATTGTTTAATGCTACAAAGCCGCATCTGGCGGTTTTCGGTCAGAAAGATTATCAGCAGTTGACCGTAATAAGCCGTATGGTCGAGGATCTCAATATGGATATTGAGATTTTAGGAGTTCATACGGTAAGAGAACAGGACGGCTTGGCCATGAGTTCCCGTAATAGCTATTTGAATACCGAAGAAAGAAAATCCGCTTTGTGCCTGAAAAAAGCTCTGGATCTGGCCGATAGAATGTTTCAGGAGGGCGAAAGGGCAGCAAGTGTTATCAAAGAAGCCGTTGAATCGTTGATCAAGGGCCACGCTTTTACGGAAATCGATTACGTCAGCCTGTGCGATCCTATAACACTTGAAAACACTGAAATGCTGGGAGATAATAATCTTTTGGCTCTGGCAGTACATGTCGGAAGTACAAGATTGATTGATAATTGTCTTCTGAGTAAGACTTGAAAATGTATGGAGCGTATATAAATTGATAGGATTTGTTTTATTTGGAGTTTCCCCGTTGTAAGTTGACCGGGCCTCCAAATTATTGAGACGTGAAAGGAGAATTAAATGAAAACTTCAAACTTTCTATTTACATCTGAATCAGTCACCGAGGGACACCCGGACAAGGTGGCCGACCAGATATCAGATAATATTCTGGATAAGATGCTTGAACAGGATAAAAAATCTCGTGTGGCCTGTGAGACTTTAGTAACCACGGGGATGGCAATTATTGCGGGTGAAATCACAACAGAGGCTTACGTGGATTTGCCTGAAGTCGTCAGAGATACCATCAAGGATATTGGTTACAAAAATTCTTCAATGGGATTTGACTGGGAGACATGTGCGGTGATCTCCACAATAGACAGGCAATCTGCTGATATCGCTATGGGTGTGAACGGTGATGACGGCCTTTTCAAGGAACAGGGTGCGGGAGATCAGGGCCTGATGTTTGGCTATGCATGCAAAGACACCCCAACCCTCATGCCCATGCCTATCTACCTGGCCCACGGCCTGACTGCTAGATTGGCCAACGTCAGGAAATCAGGGCAACTCACGTGGCTCAGGCCGGATGGCAAGTCCCAGGTCACTGTAGAATATGTGGACGGTAAACCGTTCAGGGTTCACACTGTGGTAATTGCGGCCCAGCATAACCCTGATGTGGACTATGATACTCTTAGGGAAGCGATCGTCGAAAAAGTGATTATGGATGTGATACCCAAGGAGATGCTGGACAAAGATACCCAGTACTTTATTAATACCACGGGCCGGTTTGTGATCGGCGGCCCTTTAGGGGATTGTGGTTTAACAGGCCGAAAGATTATCATGGACACCTATGGAGGATTCGGGTACCACGGCGGAGGGGCGTTTTCAGGAAAAGACCCTTCCAAAGTGGACAGGAGTGCTTCATATATGTGCCGCTATATTGCCAAGAATATAGTGGCTGCCGGACTGGCGGAAAAGTGTGAGATACAAGTGGCGTATACAATTGGCCGGGCCCTTCCCGTTTCGGTGCTTGTCGGGGCTTACAGCACAGGGGTCATATCAAGCCAGGAGCTAACAGAAATCGTGAAGAAAGAGTTTGACCTGCGTCCTGCCGCGATCATAGAAAGGCTGGATCTTTTAAGGCCTATTTATAGAAAGACCTGCAACTATGGACACTTTGGCAGGGAACTGCCCGAATTTACCTGGGAAAAAACAGACATGACGGACACCCTGAAGAAGGCTGTAAAATAAAGGTGAGCTAAAATTTAAAGAAGTTTGAGAATCTTTTTTGACATACAAGAGAACTGGACTGACTGTTGCCAGCCGCCTGATGCATAATGATATGACCGAGTATTCATGACCAAGGAGTGAGGGAGAAGGAGACGAAGATGGACTATGATATTAAGGACATCAATCTGGCCGGAAAAGGCCGTTTAAGGATAGAATGGGCAGGGATGAGCATGCCCGTACTGAAGACCATCCGAGAGCGATTTGCAGAAGAAAAACCGCTAAAGGGCCTCAGACTGTCAGCCTGTTTGCATGTCACAACTGAAACGGCGAGCCTTGTCAAGACCTTAAAGGCGGGTGGCGCAGATGTCGTAGTATGCGCATCCAACCCGCTTTCCACCCAGGACGACGTGGCCGCCTCCTTGGTAGCGGATGATGAGGTCCCTGTATTTTCGATTAAGGGAGAAGATAACGCAACCTACTACAACCACATTCTTTCGGC
>CAZUHR010000235.1:0-5554 GCA_964620335.1 uncultured Desulfobacteraceae bacterium | reverse complement strand
GTTCCCTGAGCAGGATGCCAAGAGCCTGCACGGGTGGCGGGAATCCAATATTAACATCTTGACCGCAAGCGAGCCCCCTTATAATCCAGAAATCGGTTCCACCTCTCTCAGAGGTATTCTGTGCCGGGTGTACAAGGTGAAAGAGTGAAGTATGGGAAAGAAAGCGTCGTTGGATAAAGTGGTAAAAAGCACCTGTGCCATGTGCAATAGGCTCTGCGGGGTACTGGTGCATCTTCATGACGGAAAGGTAATCAAGGTTGAAGGTGATCCCGAGTCCCCGGTAAATAGGGGCCATTTATGCATAAAAGGTTATGCCGCGGTAGAAAATCTATACCACCCACAACGCCTGAAGTATCCACTGAAGAGGGTAGGGGCCAGGGGTGAAGGCAAATGGCAAAGAATCTCCTGGGATGAAGCCTTGGAGACCATTGCCTCGGCCATGAACAGCGCAAAAGAGAAATATGGGGCGGAATCGGTGGCCTTTGTCCAGGGGGCACCCAAGGGCTTTGGTCCTTATTTAGAGAGACTGCGCAACCTCTTCGGTACTCCGAACATGATTACCTCCGCTCATGTCTGCTCGGTACCAAGACGCACAGCCGCACTTGTTACCTACGGACAAGCTTCATCGACTGGGCCGGATCAGGCGGCGGATCTGGATTATCCCCCGGCTTTTTTCATGCTGTGGGGAGTCAATACACAGATTAGCGATCTGCCGGGATACATACGCCTGGAGCAAGCCCTGTCCCAAGGGACGAAGCTTGTTGTTGTGGATCCCAGGAAAACGAATTTTGCCTCAAGAGCGGATTTATGGGTACAGCCAAGGCCGGGCACGGATCTGGCCTTGGCCTTGGCAATGATAAATGTCATTTTGAATGAGGAACTCTATGATAAAGACTTTGTTTCCAACTGGACCGTCGGCTTCAACAGGCTGCGGAAGCATGTTCAGGACAATACTCCAAAATGGGCTGAGGAGATAACATGGGTTCCGGCGGAACAGATAGAGAAAGCAGCCAGGATGTACGCCACCACAAAACCGGCCTGTATCCGCGATGGCAACGGATTTGAGGGGAATGTCAACAGTGTCCAAACGGCACGCGCCATCGCCATCCTGAGGACGATCACCGGCAACCTGGGTATCCCCGGCGGTGAGGTGGACTGGGCGGCTTTGCCTTTAGGCAAGATGCCGGATTTTATATGCCATGACAAGCTCTCTGAAGAACAACGGAAAAAAATGATCGGCGCCCATATGGCTGTTGTGCAGATATATCCCGCTCAGATTGCTCTGCCACAACTCGTGACCAAGGCCATCCTTGAGGAAAAGCCATACCCGATAAAGGTGTTCTGTATCCATGGGAGCAATCCTCTCATTACCTGGAGCAATGTCCAGGAAGTATACAAGGCCCTTATGAAGCTGGACTTTTCCTATGTGGCTGATCTTGTAATGACCCCGACTGCAGAGATTGCCGATATTATTCTTCCTGCCGCAACATACCTCGAATTCAACGATATTGCCGCCAGAGCTCCCTTCCTTGGAATAAGGCAGAAAGTGGCCCAGGTGGGAGAATGCTGGTCCAACCAGAAGATAATCAATGAGCTGGGTAAGAAGCTGGGATTTGGAGATTATTTTTGGGATGACGTGGAGGAGAGCCTGGACATTATTTTAAGGCCCGCAGGTTTTACATTTGAGGAACTGAGAAGGTTGGGTGGCATTAAAGTGGGCAGAGAATACAGAAGATATGAGAGGGAGGGGTTCAACACCCCTTCCGGGAAGGCAGAGATCTATTCCAACCTGTTGGAGAAGTGGGGGCACGCGCCGCTGCCAACATATCGTGAGCCTCCGGAAACGCCCTACAGTGCGCCTGAGTTGACCCGGGATTACCCCTTGATTCTTACCAGCTGGCACCATGCTCCCTATCATCATTCGGATAATAGACACCTGGCAACTTTACGTGGCACTGATCCGGAGCCTGTTGTCGAGATTCATCCGGAAACAGCAAGAGAATTGGGTGTAGAGGACGGGGACATGGTATATATCGAGAACAAGCGGGGGCGCATCAAGCAGAGGGCGGTGCTCACAGAGGCCGTTGACCCAAGAGTGGTTAGAGCCAGCTACGGTTGGTGGTTCCCCGAGCAGGATGCCAAGACGCTGCACGGGTGGCAGGATTCTAATATCAACGTCCTGACCCCGAGTGATCCGCCTTACAACCCGGAGATAGGCTCCACCAATCTTAGAGGTATTCTGTGCCGGGTGTCCAAGGTGAATGAGTGAAGCGCCTATTGTAATGCCTTATTGTGTAGGGAGGTTTGAAAAGAGCGCTAGATAGACTAGGTTGCAAAGACCGGAGGTTAAGCAAAAATCACTACCTTTAGATTGTCCCATGTCAAGGCCTGCCCCTCCCTTTTTGCATAGTTACGACCCTTGCCATAATTCCCCCACAGGTTTCCGAATGGAGATGTATCAGGATTGTATTTTTTTAGAGGATATCTAGATAGACATTCATTTTAAGGAGGTCATTTATGGTCGGTATTACATCATTTGAAGCCTATATTCCTTCCTATCGGCTGAACCGAGATGAAATTGCACGAGTCTGGGGGACAAAGAGTATAGGAGGAGAGAGGGCAGTGGCCAAGCATGATGAAGACAGCTTGACAATGGCTGTGGACGCTACCCTGGGCTGCATTAAAAAGAGTGGTTGTCAGACAGATGGTCTGTTTTTTGCCAGTACCACCTCGCCATACAAGGAAAAGCAGGCCGCTGCTATAATCGCTGCAGCAGTTGATCTGCCCCGGGAAACTCGTACCATCGATTTCACTGATTCTTTAAGGGGGGCAACGATAGCCATGAATTCAGCAGTAGATGCCCTAAAAAGTGGTAATGCAGAAAATATCATTGTCACTGCCTCGGACTCTAGGATGGGAGCGGGAAAGAGCCAATTTGAACCGCTTTTCGGCGAAGGTGCCGTTGCCTTGGCCCTAGGGACCAAGGATGTTATAGCCACTATCGAAATAAGTCATTCAGTATTTAGTGAAATGCTTGATATGTGGAGGGTTGAAGGGGACCCTTTTACCCATTCATGGGAGGAGAGGTTTATTATCAATGAGGGGTATATGAATACTATGGACAAGGTAATCTCCCAGATTATGGAGAAATACAATGTAACTGCAAAGGATTTTACTAAGGTGGTATTCTACGGGCCTGAAAATAGAAGCCATGCAAACCTGGCAAAGCGTCTCGGTTTTGACCTGAACAAGCAGGTGCAAGATCCCCTATTCGGCTCGATTGGCAATACGGGAACGGCGGCCCTTCCAATAATGATGGTAGCCGCTCTGGATGAGGCCAATCCGGGAGATTTGATTCTCGTTGCAAATTATGGAGACGGTGGTGACGCATTTATCATGAAAGTGACGGAAAATATTGGTAAGTTCCGCAGTAATCAAAAAATAAAGGAACGTTTGGAAAAGAAGATATACATTAATTATGAAAAATATTTAAACTGGCGAGATCTGGTACCAATACAAGAAATATCTCGCCCAGAGTCTCCGACGCCGTCAATTACCTGTTTGTGGCGGGAGAGCAAAAGCGTTTTGGCCTTTTATGGGAAAAAATGTAACAAATGCGGGACCGCGCAATATCCCCCCCAAAGGGTTTGTATAAAATGCCAAACCAAAGATGATTTTGAGGACTACAAATTTTCTGATAAGAAGGGTAGTATTTTTAGCTATACATTGGATTATCTGACCTCAAGCAGGGAGTCGCCCGCAGTAGTAGGAGTCGTTGATTTTGAGGGTGGTGGTCGGGTGATGTGTGAAGTAACCGAGTGCGAGCCTTCAAAGATCAAAATTGGAATGCCGGTAGAAATGTGTTTTCGGAAGATTGGCCAAAAAGGTGGTATCCGTACCTACTTTTGGAAAGCCAAGCCCGTATAATAACCGTGATGCGAGAGGAGCCAAGATGGGAATGATTACAGATAAAGTGGCCATAGTCGGAATGGGTTGTACCAAATTTGGAGAACTATGGGACAAGAGCGTTGATGATTTAATAACCGAGGCAACCTTCGAGGCGTGCGAAGATGCAGGTGTTGAACTAAAGGATATTGAAGCCGCGTGGTTAGGAACGGTGTTCTCAGGTCACACCGCCCTTAGCCTGTCTTACCCTTTGAAGTTGCAGTACATCCCTGTTACCAGGGTCGAGAATATGTGTGCAACTGGCACCGAGGCTTTGCGGGGCGCCGCGTATGCGGTAGCAGCAGGCGCATGTAAAATAGCATTGGCTGTAGGGGTAGAGAAACTCAAGGACACGGGATGGACCGGCGTACAGCCCACGAACGTGGTTGGCAGAACCACCATGGGGACTACCGCAACTGAATTGGAGGTTTCTCCACCAGCGATGTTTGCCCAGCTAGCAATGAGGTATTTTCACCAATATAACCTATCGACTGAACAGGGTAAGATGCTTCTGGCGGAAATTGCCGTGAAGAATCATCACAACGGGAGTTTGAACCCCAAGGCGCATTATCAGAACGAAATATCCGTGGAAAAGGTGATGAAAGCCCCTATTGTCGCTCCGCCATTAGGAGTGCTCGATTGTTGCGGAGTCAGTGATGGGGCAGCCGCAGCAATCGTAACCCGTGCCGATATGGCAAAAAATTTCCGAGATGACCCCATTTACATTAAATCCATGGCCATCAGCGTAGGCCCTTCAAGAGATCCAATAAGTCAGGAGTATGATTTTGCACATGTAGAGGAGAATGCGCGTGCCTCTGCACGGGCCTATGCCGAGGCAGGAATAAGGAATCCCCGTGCAGAGTTAAGCGTTGCTGAAGTGCATGACTGTTTTACAATCCATGAAATGACGGTATATGAAGACCTTGGCTGGAGCAAAAAAGGAAGAGCTAGGGACGATATAGAAGCCGGAACATTCAATCTGAAAGGGGAATTGCCGGTAAACACTGATGGTGGCCTGAAGTGCTTTGGACATCCTTTAGGTGCCAGCGGCTTGAGGATGCAATATGAAGTATATAAACAGCTCCAGGAAAAGGCAGGGCCTCGTCAAGTAAGAGACCCGAGACTGGGGCTGACCCATAACCTCGGGGGATCGATTTGGGGAGGGATCGCGTGCATATGCGTTACAGGAAATGAGTTGCACCAAGGGTAGAAAATGACCCGGACGCTCCGCTTTGTTTTTATACATGAAAAAACGGGCAAATAAGGAAGGAGATGTTGACTAAAAGGAAACTTTTATCTATAAGGGCATAGAATTTATATATGCCATTGATGAGGCCCATGAATTTTATAAAAGCCATTCAATGTAAACAGGAATTTTTTTCCTATTAGTGTCCATTTTGGTAACTTGTTATAGTAACGCATGGTCATTATTTGGCGAGAGTAGCAGGTATGCTTGTTGCCGTGGATGACAGCGATAAAGATGGACATGTTGGCAAAAGGCTTGGAAAGGGAAGCTGGCAGTAAGTGCAACGCTTAGTAGTATTCATAACTTAAATATAGAGGAGGAGACATTATGCCAAGGATAACGATTAGGGATTGGCCTCCATAT
>CAZUHR010000234.1:0-5563 GCA_964620335.1 uncultured Desulfobacteraceae bacterium | reverse complement strand
ATGAAAAAATTAAAATTTGGCCTAATCGGCTGTGGGAGAATAGCAAAAAGGCATGTGGATGTGATCGGATCCATTGACGAAGCAAAGCTGGCGGCTGTATGCGACCTTAGGGGAGAAAAAGCTGAAAATTTCGGGAAGAAGTACGGGGTAAACTGGTACATTTCTGCAGAAGAAATGCTCAAAAATGAAGATTTGGACGTCGTCAATGTGTTAACCCCGAGCGGAACGCATGCTGAAATCGTATTTAATATCGTAGATAGAGTTAAAAATATAATTGTGGAAAAGCCTATGGCACTTCGTTTGAATGATGCGGACAGAATGATAGAAATATGCGATCATTCCAAAACGAGGCTTTTTGTTGTACAACAAAACAGATATAATGTTCCTGTAATTAAATTGAGGGAAGCAATAGAAAGAAATCGATTCGGAAAATATGTTCTGGGCTCGGTGAGAGTGAGATGGATGAGAAATCAGGAATACTATGATCAAGATGAATGGCGGGGAACATGGGCTATGGATGGAGGCGTGCTTACAAATCAGGCAAGTCACCATATAGACCTGTTGGTATGGATGATGGGGGATGTGGAAAGCGTCATGGCAATGACGGAGACAAGACTCGTAAATATTGAAACTGAAGACACGGGTCTTGTACTGCTAAGATTCGTAAATGGCGCTCTTGGAGTAATTGAAGCAACAACAGCAACAAGGCCGAGAGATTTGGAAGGTTCAATCAGTATTCTTGGTGAAAAGGGAACGGTAGAAATTGGAGGGTTTGCAGTTAATGAGATGAAGGTTTGGGATTTTACCGAAAAAGAAAAGGGAGACGAAGAAGTTTTGTTAAAATACCGGACAAACCCCCCCAATGTTTACGGGTTCGGGCATTACGAATATATTAAAGATGTAATTAAATGTATTAATAATGATGAAAAGGCAATCGTGGACGGATTGGAAGGAAGAAAATCGCTGGAGCTCATAAATGCTATTTACGAATCGGTAGAAACCAAGAGAGAGGTTCATTTGAGGTTCAGACCTCAGAGATGTAAGCTTGGAATTCAAAATAAATTGAAATGATTGAAAAATGGAAATCCCATTAGTTGATTTAAAAGCTCAATATATTTCTATAAAAACGGAAATTGACGAAGCTATTCAAAATGTAATTAGAAAGGCGGCTTTTATCGGTGGTGATGAAATTGAGGAATTTGAGCGCGTGTTTGCTGAATATTGCGGGGTTAAGCATTGCATAGGCGTCGGAAATGGTACGGATGCTTTGCATATTGCATTAAGATGCCTGGATATAAAACAGGGGGATGAGGTCGTAACAGTTCCAAATACTTTTATTGCAACTACCGAAGCAATATCTATGGCCGGTGCAAGGCCAGTATTCGTTGATATTGATAAAGATACATATAATATTGATACAACTAAACTCGAAGAATTATTAAGGGGTAGAATTAGTAGGAATGATAGTAGCATAAAGGCAATCATTCCAGTCCATTTGTATGGGCAGCCATGTAATATGGAGCCAATTTTAGAGATGGCCAAAAAGTATGATTTGAAGGTCATTGAAGATGCTGCCCAGGCACATGGAGCATTTTATTGTTATCCAAAAGAGGTTCGAGATCAGGGGAATGTAAATAACGGGCCATCGATATCGTCAAATCCCTCATTATGTAAGAGGGTTGGATCTATAGGAGATATTGGTTGCTTCAGTTTTTATCCTGGAAAAAATTTGGGTGCCTACGGCGATGGCGGCGCCGTAATAACGAATGATGATGAGCTTGCGAAAAAAATAAGAATGTTTGCCAATCATGGCAGAAAAGAAAAATATAGTCATGAATTCGAAGGGATTAACAGCCGGCTTGATGGGATACAGGCAGCAGTATTAAAAGCTAAGCTAAAATACCTTGAGGAGTGGACGGAAAGAAGGTGTAAAAATGCTTTATGCTATAAAGAATTTTTATCAGATAGGCTGGCTTTAAAAACAATTATTCAACCGTATAAGTATAAAAATGTGAGACATGTTTATCATCTGTACGTAGTAAGGGTGTCTCACCGTGAAAGGATAAGAACCGAATTAAGCAAAAGCGGCATTGCAACAGGGATCCATTACCCTATCCCTCTTCATCTGCTGCAAGCTTATGAATATTTAGGTTACAAACAAGGAGATTTTCCCGTTGCGGAGAAAGTGTCAAAGGAAATATTGTCACTTCCGATGTATCCCGAATTAACTTCTGAACAAATATCCTATATATGTGATTGCCTTTGTAAAGCTATGAAAGCAAATCATTAGGGAAACGATGACTTGCTCGTGAAATTGGAAGCTTATTTTACTGGGCTGAACAGGATAAACGAGGTAGTCAAGCAAAATAACAGGTAAGGACTCGGTGAGAATTTTTTAAATCTGTACGCATTTTGAAATCCATTGTTGATGAATTCAAGGGCTCTATTTTTCGCCATATAGTTCAGAATGCACTCATGGGCGTCCCCGTGGTGAGAATACTGGCGAAACGCTGGTATAATACCGGAATGGGGCGTTCAAGAAATAAGATTCTTCCTGTATTTGAGGCAATCCTAAAAATGCTCAACACGGCCGGAGTTGATTTGGAGAATAAAGTAATTGTGGAGCTTGGTCCGGGTCAAACTCCAGATATGCTTTTTTCATCCTTACTGTTCGGTGCTAAGAAGGCCATCGGGCTCGATGTGAATAAATATCTGGAGACAAAAACAAGCCTTCTGGCTGACTACGAAGAAACTATTGGATGGATAAGTGAGGCTATTGTTAATGGACAGTTGCCAAAGACTCAGGCATTTGACGAAAGGCGTTTTTCAGGAAAATGCTTCATTCCTGATGATTATTTCGAAATCAAATTATATGACGGTATGAGGTTTCCCCTTGAGGATGAAACCGTTGATGTTATCTGGAGTAAAAGCGTTCTGGAGCATGTGAAGGATTACGAAAGTATGATAAGTGAAATGAGAAGGGTCCTCAGGATTGGGGGCATGATGTGCCACATCATTGATCTCAGAGACCATACAACGTTTGAAAAAGGAGAAGACTGGCTGCGTTTTCTTAGATATGGAGATAGGTTGTGGAGCTTGATGACGAGTAATCGTTCTACGTGGAGCAATAGACTTAGATCGTCCCAGTGGGAAAGTGCTTTTCGTGCTGCAGAGTTTATTCTTTTACATAAAGAAATAGAAGTTTTGCCTTTTAATGATGACTTCCATAAGGAAAGGTTAGTTCTCCCATTTCGGGTGTTCGAAGACGAAGATCTTTCGATAGCATGGTTAAAAATTGTGTATCGAAAGAAAGAATAGGCTTCATATTAACGGGCACTCATCGACTTTTTTCTGCCTCTATCCGTTTCATTTCTTCTTTATTTGTCGATTTCCTCCAATAGGATAAGTGCTTGAAATTGAGACCTTTATTCGTCCTGGCTGATCTTGATCCGGGCGGAGCACAGCGGGTGATGTTGACTATCATCCGCCACCTGGATCGACATATTTTCCGGCCTGAATTGTTGGTGGTTAGACCAGGGGGACGGATGTCTCATGAGGTGCCGGAAGACATTCGTGTTTATTATTCGTGGCCCCACAGGGTAAGATATTCACTTGTAAGTGTATTTTTATACTGTTGGTCTCTCAGACCTGAAGTCATAATTACCACCTTGGGTCATCTTAATCTTTATCTTTTATGCGGAAGGTTTTTGTTCCCCAGAAATATGAGAGTACTGGTTCGGGAGGCAAATACCGCCAGTATAAGTCTGGATAGCACAGGACGGCCTCAATTCTATCGATTTCTATATCGGAGACAATACCCTCGATCGGACAAAGTGATCTGTAGTTCGCATTATATGAAAAACGATCTCATCAGGAACTTCGGTGTCCCGCCGGAAAGGACCACTGTGATACCCAACCCCGTTGATACAGCCAAAATTAAGACTTTGTGCCGCTCCGATTATAATCCATACTGTCCTGGGAAAGTTCATCTAGTTGCCGTAGGATGGTTGATATATCAGAAGGGTTTTGATCTGCTTCTGAGATCTCTTGAATATGCGGCTAAGCAATTACCGGACGTTCACCTCACTATAGTGGGAGATGGCCCACAGAGAGAATCATTGACAAATATGGCCGAGGACTTAGGTGTTGGAAAGCACGTCTCCTTTGTGGGCCACAAGGATAACCCTTTTTTGTATATGGCCAATGCGGATTTGTTTGTATCATCCTCGAGATGGGAAGGATTACCTAACGCCGTTTTGGAATCGCTGGCCTGTGGAACACCTGTAATAGCTTTTGATTGTCCTGGAGGTACAAATGAGATCATCCGCGATGGAAAGAATGGCTGGCTTGTTCCAGCAGGAGATTGGTTATTAATGGGGAAAAAAATAGTTGAGCTGATAAAGGGGAAAAAATGGAAAGGAATTAAGTCGGACCAACTTTTGCCTGAGAAATTTGAGTGTTCCCGTGTTGTAAGGATGT
Source organism: uncultured Desulfobacteraceae bacterium (assembly GCA_964620335.1). Classification (GTDB taxonomy): domain Bacteria; phylum Desulfobacterota; class DSM-4660; order Desulfatiglandales; family Desulfatiglandaceae; genus JAFDHL01. Next base: position 1,084 of record CAZUHR010000234.1, on the reverse strand, counting down.
ATGAAGAGTTGCTTCGGGACAGCCATTATTGAATGCAGCGAGGTAATATTGAATCGGATAACAATAGCTCATCTCATTACTGAACTGAATATGGGCGGTGCGGAGCGAATGCTGGAAAAACTTGTCTCTCGCATGGATCGAAAAAGGTTTCGCAGCATAGTTGTTTCTATGACGGATATAGGGCCGATAGGCGAAAAGATTATTGCTGATAGGATCCCTGTGTTTAATCTTGGAATGGTATCAGGTCGATTTAATCTAATCCGGACGGTGAAATTTTTTCGATTCCTTAGGAGAGAATCAGTGGATATTATCCAGTCATGGCTTTATCATGCGGATCTATTGGGGCTTGTGGTCGGTAAGCTGGTCGGTGTGAGAAGGATTGTCTGGGGAATAAGATGTTCAGATATGGATTTTCGAAATTACAGAGCATTAACAAGCCTAATAGTCAAAGTTAATTCCAAATTGTCTTTTATGACGAATTCAATTGTAGTCAACTCAGTAATGGGGAAAAAAGTCCACCAAAAAATTGGGTACCGGAAAAAAAAGATGATTGTGATACCAAATGGGTTTGATACTGAAAAATTCTATCCTGATAAAACAGCAAAAAAGTTTTTGCTTGATCAAATGGGCCTTCTAAATGACACTATTTTAATAGGAATTGTCGCACGGTGGGATCCCATGAAAGATCATGAGAATTTCTTAAAAGCGGCTTGCGTTCTGGCTGAAAAAGAGGCCTCGGTTCATTATATAATGGTTGGACTGGGTGTCGATTCCGAAAACCAAAGAATCAGGTCATTCATGAATAATAGCATCTTAAAGGACAGGCTTCATCTGCTTGGTTTGAGGAAGGATGTTGCACGGATAATGGCTGCTCTGGATATCGTATCATCTTCTTCAGCGTATGGTGAAGGGTTCTCAAACACCCTTGGAGAGGCTATGGCCTGTGGGGTTCCTTGTGTGGTAACTGATGTTGGCGATTCAGCAAGAATTGTAGGTGATACTGGTCGGGTTGTTCCGCCAAAAGACCCTCAGGCCTTGGCAAATGCCTGGAAAGGATTGATAGATATAGGACAAGAGGGAAGAC
>CAZUHR010000233.1:0-5575 GCA_964620335.1 uncultured Desulfobacteraceae bacterium | reverse complement strand
TGTCCTTTGTGCCGATCTCACCGCCCTCGGCCACACATGTCTTGGGCATTAACGATGGAGGACAGGATATCTTCTCGGAACTCTTCTATGCAATTCGAAACACGGTTACTTTCGGTTTGGCCTGCGGCCTGATCTCATTGTTTATCGGGGCAATCTTAGGCGTGATTGCAGGGTGGATGGGTGGCATTGTCGACATGATCCTTATGCGTGTAGCAGATATTTTGCTTGCTATCCCTGCTATTATGATCCTTATTCTAACTGCGTCCCTTTTCCGACCCTCTCCCTGGGTCCTGGCCCTGATTCTGGCCGGCATGATGTGGCCGACCATCAGTAAAGCCATAAGGGCACAGACACTTACCCTTAAGGAGAGCCTCCACGTAAAGGCCGCTGCACAAATTGGGGCTTCTAACTGGTACATTATCCGCCGCCACCTCATGCCCGAGATGTTTCCCCTCTACCTTATCGGTTTTGCCGCAAAGGCCAGGATGGCTATGTTTATGGAAGCATCCCTGGCATTTTTAGGGCTTTTTGATCCCAGCAGGAAGTCTTTGGGCATGATGATTGCCTTTGCCGTAAAGTATTATTACATGGACATCTGGTGGAACTGGCTTCTGCCTCCGATTATCTGTTTGTCTTTATTGATTATGGCCGTTACATTTCTGGCAATAAGCCTGGAGAAAGTGCTGGACCCACGCCTTAAAGAGGCGTTAGGTTCTTAATTTATGAAAGTTTAATAATTATGAGCTTAGAAACAAAAAATCTAAGTGTTGTCTACCGGGATGGTTCCCACAGCATCCAGGCCCTGGAAGAGATTAATGTTTCACTCCTACCCGGGAAATGCATTGCTCTAATTGGTGAGTCCGGTTCAGGTAAAACAACTTTTGGCAATGCCTGCATGGGACTGCTGCCTTCAAACGCAGAAAGGTGGGGCGAAATATTCGTTAACGGCAAACGAATCGATCATCTTAATGAATTCAGCCTGAATGAACTTCGCTGGGAAAAAATCTCCATGGTCTTTCAGAATGGGGCAGTTAACATGAACCCATTACATAAAATCGTTGACCAGGTCGCGGAACCATTAATTCATCGCCGATCTCTTGATCGGGCAGAGGCAATTGCAGCGGCAACTGAGGCCCTTGAGCACATAGGGGTTGGAGAGGAATATCACAAGCGGTATCCACACCAATTAAGCGGGGGACAGATCCAGCGTGCATTGATTGCCATGGCCCTCATCCTGGACCCGGAGATCATTATACTTGATGAGCCTACCTCAGCATTGGATGCCCTGTCTAAAACCGCCGTATCGGACGTCATTAAAACAGCCAAGTCAGGAAACAAATCTGTCCTTCTGATCACCCATGATCTGGAATTCGCTGTGCGCAATTCCGACACCATCGTAATGCTCTACTTAGGTCAAATTATGGAGACGCTGCCGGCAAAAGATCTGCTCACACAGCCGCTCCATCCTTATACATTAGCCCTGGGCCGTTCTTATCCCGCAATGAGTACTGCCCGGGACCTAGGCGGAATCAGAGGAGATGCGTTCTACCGTCTTGTGCATCAACATGGACATCATGATGAGCTCGGTTATCGCCACACCCATATCCAGATTCCCCAATCAATCCATAAGGACGGCCATGCTCCTCCCACCGGATGCCTGTTTCAGAACCGCTGCACTCAGGCCGTTGATATGTGCCGAATAAAACAAGTTGATCTCGAAACAGTCGACGACCATACTATCCGATGCCTTCGCCACGGGATTGTTAGTCTTTTGGAACTCAAGGGTGTCAATAAAACATACGGAAAAATTATTGCGCTTCATTCGACAGGCCTGACTATCAAGTGCGGAGAGGTTTTCTCCCTGGTGGGCGAAACCGGCTCGGGCAAGACAACGCTGGCCATGATATCTGCCGGCATGCTCAAGTCGGACAACGGTAAAAGGGTATTTGACGGTAAGGACATGGATGAGTGGATGTCCCGGGATTATAGATCTTTGTCACGCCGAATCGGTGTGGTCTATCAGAATCCAGCCGAGTCGGTCAGCCACCGATTTTCTGTTTTTGAAATTGTAGCCGAGCCGCTTAAGATACACGGTCCGGCTGTAAGTAAGGCCGAAATTAATGAGCAGGTAAGCAGGGTTTTGGATGACGTACACCTTTCCACGGATCCCGCCTTTCTGGGCCGATATCCCCATGAACTAAATATGGGGGCTATTCAGAGGGTCTGCATTGCCCGTGCAATTGTCTTGGATCCGTCTCTTCTAATTGCCGATGAACCTACCAGTTCCCTCGACCCGAGCGTTCAGGCCAAGGTCTTAAAGCTCCTGCTTGATCTTCAAATTGAACGCGGATTGTCCATGCTTTTTGTAACACACGATATCGGCCTTGCGCGCAAAATAAGCGACCGGATTGGTGTAATGCTTGAAGGGCGCCTGGTTGAAATAGGCCCGGCTCATTTAATACTGTCATCACCCCTCCATCCTTACACCCGTCTTTTGATCGACAGCGTGAGCGGTCTTGCCCGGGAGCCTGTGCGGACCGGGTCTGCTGAACCACCAACCGGTGGATGTATATTCTATGGCCGGTGCAATAAAGCACAGGATATTTGCTTGAGAAAAGCTCCCCTTCTCATGGATAAAGAGCATGCCCAGGTTGCCTGCCATTTCCCTTTGACCTCAGGCTGATATGGGGCTAAAATATTAAGTTTATACCAGCTAAATCGACATAAGGGTTCCGGTGAGAGAGGTTAATGGTTTTTATATTATTAGGATTATAAATTGGGAGTTTAAAATGAATAAGACACAGATAAGCCCGGCATTAATTCAAAAAACAATCGATTTCCATGGTCATTCATGTCCCGGCCTTGCTATTGGCATCCGGGCCTCGGAAGTGGCCCTTGGAGAAGTGGGGCGCTCTTCCGATGAAGAGGTGGTGGCCGTGGTGGAGAATGACAATTGCGCTGTTGATGCAATCCAGTTTCTGCTTTCCTGTACCTATGGCAAAGGCAACCTTATTCACCTGGATTACGGCAAACTTGCCTTCAGCTTTTATCGTCGTTCCGATGGCAAGGCAATCCGGTTAATTGGAAAACCGGAGATCTTTGGACATCAGGATGGCGAATTCATGAACTTGCGAAAGACGAAGACGATGCGGAGTCTTAAAGGGGAAGAAAAGGAAAGACTAAATCGCGCTACTGCGGTTCGGATAAAGCAAATCATGGAAGCGGATCTGGATGAATTATTCGAAATTACACTTGCTCAAGGCCCTATCCCACAAAAAGCTCAAATCCTTGAAAGTCTGACATGTGAAGCCTGTGGTGAGCGGACTATGGAATCAAGAACACGGCGTTTTCACGGCCAGACCTTATGTATTCCCTGCTTTGAGGCAAAAGAAAACAAAATTTAAATGAGAGAATAATAATGTTGACTAAAAGACAGCTAGATAAATATTCAGACGTCTTGTTATGGGGACTAAAAACAGCCAGGAAAGAAAAATTCAATAAAAACGAGATCGTGCTGATCAGATTCGATCTTTTGGCCGTTAAATTAGCCGAATTCCTCCAAAGCAAGCTTCTCGAGATGGGTATGAATCCGGTCTTACGGCCGGGTTTGACTCCAGTCATGGAACACAACTTTTATGAGAAGGCAAAAAATAAACAGCTCGTTTTTGTTGGACGGTGGGAAAACGAACTTTGCAAGAACCTAAACGGAAGCATTCATGTCCATGCCCCGGAATCGCTGACTCATCTTAGTGACATTGATCCAAAAAAGATTGGAAAGGCGACCGTTTCAAGAAAGCAATTACGTGAAATACTGCAAAAGAGGGAAGATAAACGCGAATACGGCTGGACGCTTTGCATGATGCCAACGGAGGAACTTGCAAAAAAGGCAAGGCTTTCGATCAAACAGTATACAAATCAGATCGTGAAGGCCTGTCACCTGGACAAACCCGATCCGGTCAAGACCTGGAAAAACATCTTCAGGGACGCCATTGAAGTTAAGAAATGGCTGAACAGCATGGAAGTTAAATATTACCATATCGAATCAGAAAACGTTGATTTAAAAATCACGCCCGGGAAAAGGCGAAGATGGATCGGGATTTCCGGACACAACATTCCGAGCTTTGAAATCTTTCTTTCTCCTGACTGGCGAGGGACAGAAGGCGTCTATTACGCAAACCAGCCTTCTTTTCGAACCGGGAATTACGTTGAAGGCGTGCGGCTTGCTTTTGATAAAGGCTCCGCTGTCAAGATAGAGGCAAATAAGGGTGAAGAATTTGTTGCCAAACAGCTTTCCATGGACAAAGGGGCCAGAAGGGTAGGGGAGTTTTCCCTTACTGATAAAAGGTTTTCAAGGATAACCAGATTCATGGCCAATACCCTCTATGACGAAAACTACGGCGGTCATTACGGAAACTGTCACCTGGCCGTTGGGGCATCCTATGCTGATACGTACGAGGGGGACACCGCAAAACTGACAAAGCCGATGAAAAAAAACCTGGGGTTTAATGACTCAGCCCTTCACTGGGATCTGGTTAACACACAAAAAAAGAGTGTTACCGCCCATCTAAAAGATGGAAAAAAGGTGGTGGTTTATGAAAACGGAATGTTTAGGTATTAAAGCTTGTTGGAGAATCTTTAGATTCGTATTTGATCTGGTGATAAAAAAATTTGAGAATTGCCAATAATCTGAGTATCGGGAAGGGCATATAGTGCAAACGGACGAGATTTTTGACAAAGCACATCGCAACAAGGCAATCTTCTCTTTTATAATCTGCCTGGTCATTCTCATTGGTTCGGAATTAATTGCTTCACTGATCCAGAGAGACTTCGGTCGGCTTGAGGTCAGCAATGTCACCTATAAGAATTTTAACGGAATACCGATCCGTGCAAAGATTCTCAGACCGGCAGGCGCGACCCCAAAAAACCCTATGCCGGGGATCGTGTACATCCACGGTTATCAAAACAACCGTGAAACAGGAGATGCATACTGCATAGAACTTGCGAGAAGGGGTTTTGTGGTACTTAATATTGATGCAATTGGGAGAGGGAACTCAGGTAAGCCCAATGACCCCGGGGAACCCGATTTTGATGAGACATATGGGGGGCGTACTTCTTTAAAGTTTTTGAAATCCATGGCTTTTGTAAAAGCGGATTCAATGGGAATGATTGGTCACAGCCTGGGCGCCGAAATGGCTTACAAGGTTGCGCTGAAGGATGCAGCGGTTAAAGCGCTTGTTGTTACCGGATTCGCATACACATTGGAGGCCTCTTCAAGGAATCCTAAAAACATGCTGATGATCATCGGCAAGTGGGACGAATTCCGAAAAAGAATGACTGGGACCAGGGACATTGAGAAAGAATGGATGAAAACCCCTCAGACCAGGAAAGTCATTCCGGTTCAAAATCCTAAGTTCGGTGTGACCTATGGGGATTTTTCACAGGGAACCGCCCGTCGTGTCTTTGTGCCCAAAATCACCCATGTGCAGGAATCCCATAACAGCGTAGCCATTGCCGAAGCCTTGGAGTGGATGAAAAGCGCCTTACATCCTCCTGAAGAATACTGGATCAATTCAAA
>CAZUHR010000232.1:0-5600 GCA_964620335.1 uncultured Desulfobacteraceae bacterium | reverse complement strand
GTCATATGTCCGTTTTGTATCATCCTGGAGGCATCCCTGATCGCCCTGCCAAAGCCGAATTTGATGAACTGCATGTAATAATAAAGCGGGTCCATCTTGTCATCGAGGCTGTCGAAATAGGTAAAAGTGCCCACAGTCCTGCCTTTAGGATGGGTCATAAAATTAATCTTTTCTCTGATATACCGATAGTTCTCATACATACTCCACTTATTGAAATAGGCAAAGTAATAAGCCGTAACTCCTGCCTTCCTGATCTCATCAAATTTGGGATATAGATATGGCTGTAAGTCATTTTCCGTAATTTCTTCATCAACCCAGTTTATAGGATCATCACCGATCTGATGCTCAATAACCTCTGTAAAATCCCGCGTTTTGCCTGAGTCGTTGTGTATGACTTTACCACCGTATTCCGTCTCGCCGTGTTCCGCATAAAAAATCAAGGGTATTTTATAATTGACTGCTATCTGGACAGGAACGGCATTTACCCCTGCATCCCAGGCGACTTTTTGGTTTGCCCGCTCAATGAAAAAGCGTTTGGCCAGCCTGCGATGTACTTTCTGGTTTGGGCGAAAAAAATGATGATCAAACCCGGCCCTTATAAGTGCCTCTCGATTATGATTCCCCACATCGTTTGGCATCATTGGCGAAAACGTTACAAGTAGTGGGTTCATACCGAACTCATATTTCAACTTATAGGCTATGGTACTGCTATCTTTGCCCCCGCTCCACGGAACCACACAGTCCCAGGATCCATCTTTGGAACGAAACTGATCCAGAATTTCCACAAACTCTTTCTTGCGCAATTCCCAATCAATTGCTGTTTGTTTTTGCTCTGCATGAAGACATGCATTGCAAACACCTTTTTCATCAAATACGATCCGCGGCCTTGAGTTGGGCATCAGGCATTTAGTACAATATTCGATCTCCCTGCAACCTCTGTCCCTATTCTGCTTATCTGCAATATTATTAACCACAATAGCCCCGTTAGTTTTAATTTCTCATGTCTATACCAGCCCTTATCAGGTATTGCTTGGCACTTTTTATGCTGCTTTCCGTAAAATGGTAGATGTTTGTAGTGCATACGCCAGATGCTCCGCCCTCTTTGAAGCCATCCAAAAAATTTTTCCAGTTACCGGCGCCGCTACAAACAAGTACGGGAATGTCAACTGCGTCTGAAATCATCCTGTTCAATCTATTATCATATCCTTCAAGCGTTCCATCCATTTCGATAGACTGGATAAGTATTTCACCTGCCCCGTATTCCTGAACCATTTTGGCCCAATCATGAGCCTTCAATCCCGTTGGTCTTGTGGCGAAATGAGACAATACTTCGTATTCCTCTCTTTCATTGCGCTTGGTATCAATCGAAACAACCACACACTGGGAGCCAAAGACTTTTGCTGCTTCAGTTATGAACTTGGGTTTTAGTACGGCCTGGGTGTTGACCACCACTTTGTCCGCTCCGATTCCCAACAGGGTGTTAAAATCTTCAGTTGAGCGCACTCCGCCACCAACAGTAAGAGGAACAAAGCAATTTTTCGCAAAAAGGCTGACCACCTCAAAAAAGTTTTGTCGGGTGCCCTCGCCTAGCCTGGTGATATCCAGGAGAACCACTTCGTCCACGGACCAGGCGTCAACAAAGTTAAAGGTATAGCGATAGTCCGGAATGAAGTTCCTGGTCCTGAAAAGGACACCGTTATTCATGGTGAGCACAGCTATAAGTCGTTTTCTCACCATGTAATCATGCCTTTTCCAGATAGTTTTTCAGCAATTCAAGACCCCACTGTTGGCTTTTTTCCGGGTGGAACTGAGTTCCGAATATATTGTCCTCCTCTACTGCCGCGGTGAATCGCATACCGTAATCACACTCACCTATAATAATATTTTGGTCCAAACATCTAACATGATAGCTATGAACGTAATAAAACAGGGCATCCCCAGGTACATTTTCGAAAAGCACACTTTTCTTCCGCTGGAACAGATCATTCCATCCCACATGGGGCAATCTCAACCGGCCGTTGGTATCAATCTTTTCAACCACCGCATCAATCCAGCCTAACCCCTGGTGATAACCGAACTCACAGCTTTCTTTGGCCATTAATTGAAATCCCAAACAGATACCAAAAATGGGTTTGGATTCCTCAAGCACCAGCTGATTAAGAATATCTTCCAAACCCAATGCTCGTAAGTTCTTTATACCGTCTCCGAAGGCACCTACACCTGGAAGGATCAATTTTTCTGCCTTTAAAAGTTCATCAGCATCGTTGGTAATAACAGCCTCACCACCTAACCGTTCAACTGCTCCGGCTACTGATCTAAGATTTCCAAGCCCGTAATTGACTATCGCAATCATGCCGTCACAAAATTATAATAAGGTCTTCATCAAATTAAACTTGAAAAAAGCATCCATTGTTTTCAACGACTTATCACAAAAACTCTTCAAAAAACATTTTGCTGCACAAGAAATAGAATAAAAATTTGCTTTCGCTGTTGGGGAGGTGATCCTTGCATATAATCGACTCAATTTTTGTTTTACAAACGTGATCAAAGATAGGGCTTTCATCCAGAAGCTCACTTCTCACCTGTCTATCTTTCACGTCTAAAAAAGAATGGATCGGTGCATTGAAACCTACTTTACGCCTGGTATCCAAAATTCTTTCTGGAACGATCCCCTTCATGGAGTCACGTAGCACCTTCTTATTGTAACCGTCGCGGATCAGATAGCTGGAGGGAATGGCATAACAGAAATCGAACAGTTCACGGTCAAGGAATGGAGAACGGTTTTCAATTGAGTAGTACATGGCATTAAGGTCGTCCTCATGTAGGATGACCGGCACCGCCTCACTGAATAGCTCATTGAGCATGCGGTTCCTCAGAAGCCCTTCACAATAAACGATTTCTGTAAAAGCCTCTTTAAACTCCCCGGTCAGGTAGGTGGCAAACACGTCTGCATCGAGATAAATATGGGCTCTTTCCCCAGGTTCTTTGACAAAAACTTCCGGGTCCTGAAGAACTGGATTTCTGACAATTGGTTTGATATGTTTCATCCAGTTTTCCAGTGATTTTTGGAAAAGCAATGGATTATTTCTTACCTCGTACAGATACATGGCATGGTGGTCATAATAACCAGTGAAAAGTTCGTCTGCCGCAGTGCCACTTACGGAGATGCGATAGCCTTGTTGGGCTATACGCTCCATTAGCAACCAGTGAGCATAGTAGCTTATGGTATAGACCGGTGCGTCGTGATATTGAATAAGATGACGAAGATTTTCAAGGAATCCGTCCGTATTAACAGCAACCGACGTATGCCTGATACCCAACTCTGATACCACATAGTCCACCAGATCCTGTTCTACATAACGTTCATCAGTATTGACGATGGTGAATCCGTGAACATCATAGCCAAAAATGTTCTTAGCGATGCTTATCAGAGAATTAGAGTCTACACCACCGCTCATGCAGAAGGCTAACGGGACGTCCGCCCGCAGACGTAGTTTTACAGATCTAATAAGGGCATCACGTGCCCCGGCAACCGCATCCTCGTAAGTCATCGAGGAATCCATGGTACATAAGGGCTTCCAATACCTTTCTTGCACGCGTGAACCATCGGAAAAAACGATCAGGACCGACGAGGGAGGAAGTTCACTCACATCTTCGAAGAAAGTTTCACCCGCCTTGTACAGGGATTTGTATCCGTTGACCAGGTAACGATAAATATGGCGGTAATTGATTGTGAAGCTTTTTCCGGAAAGGGCACGAAGCAACTTTATCTCGGAACCGAAATATAGGCCGGTCTCGTCTTCGTATAAATAAAGCGGCTTTTCTCCGAATCGATCGCGGGAGAGTGTAAGCGATCCGTCATTTTCATCGTAAAGGGCAAAGGCCCACATGCCTTCACACCTGTCCAACCCCTCCCATCCATACATGTCAATGTACCGGAGTAGCACCTCTGTATCGCTCGTGGTCTCGAAAGATTGACCTTTGGCAGAAAGCTCACTTTTAAGTTCTATATAATTATACAGCTCGCCATTATCTACCAGCACCTTGGAGCCAACCCTGAAAGGCTGGTTTGACCGTTTGTCAAGATCGATTATGGAGAGGCGGCTGTGCAGCAGACAGATGTTTTTACCAGGAGCAAAGTTATAGCGATACACACCCGTAGCGTCCGGGCCGCGGCGTTGCATGAGCCTAAGACATTCTTCCACTCTTTTCGGCGGTATTTCCAAATTTCCCGCATATCCTGCTATGCCGCACACTGTATCTTCAGGATCCTTCCAGTTCAATATCTTGAGGCAAAATCAATTCACCTCGGCTTAGCGGCCGCCTAAGTACACGGCCGATAATTTCCTGTTCCCTTCCCGGGGCAAGCCCGTTCCCAGGCCTCACCCAACTAAGATGATCCCATTCAAGGCAGACACCCTTCTCAAGATCGAACTTTGCAGCAATGGAGCGTTGCACAGCTTCCTTGGCGGCCTCTTCACACCCCGCGGGCTTTTTCTCTCCGCTTCCCAGCATTTCAACAGTCATTTTCACTCTTTGTACGAGTTCAGCCAGCTCGTCCGGATCCGCCGAAAGCTGATGGTCTCTAAAATCCGAGTGTTTTTTATTAATTGTAAAGTGTTTCTCGATTATACGAGCACCCAGGGCCACTGCCAGCACCGCAGCCTCGGTACCCAGTGTATGGTCCGAGTACCCCACCGTGGTCCCCAGGCTCTGGAGAACCCGGATGGCAAGCAGGTTTGCATCAGAAGCGGGTGTCGGATAGCAGGATACACAATGCAGGACCGCAAGCTCTTGTTTGATACCTATCTCTTTCCAGACCCGAAAAATAAAATCCTTGGAACGAGCCGTATCTTCCAAATCAAGAAACCCGGTGGAAAGTAAAATAGGCTTTGCCGTTTTGGCAACCTCCCTTAAAAGAGGAAAAAATCTGTTATCACCAGAGGCGATTTTGAAGGCTGGAACCAGTGGATCCAGTAATCTCACGCTTTCGATATCGAACGGTGTTGAAAGAAACAGGACGTTTTCACTTTTGGCCACCTCTGCCAAACGCTCAAATTCGTCAAAACTCAAGCTAAAACGCTTAAGCTGCGTCATTCGCTCGACCTGATCCGCCGAAACCAGTAATTCTGGGACAATAGTTTGGAACTTAACAGCATCGGCCCCCGACTCGGCTGCAAGGCCAATCATCTCCTCAGCCAATCCGAAACTGCCTTCATGGTTATTGCCGACCTCGGCAACTATCATGACCTTCCGGTCCAGGTCGATGTGTCCGATCTTCATGGTAGCTCAACTGTTGTGGTAATGAAAAACATAAGAGGCATCAATGAGCATAAACTTGAGTCTCTCATACATTCTTATGGAGGGCATGTTGGCCAATTGAGTTCCAACCCGTACCCTCTTGAATCCCTTAATAGCATTTTGGGCAAAACAGATCATATCACTTCCTATTCCCTTCCGTCTAAATTTCCTATCCACGGCTATCAGGTCAATGACCAGATCTTTTCCAAAGTGCAGAAGTTGAACAAATCCAGCAATCTTGCCGTCAACTGATGTGACGACCATGCTGTCACCGCGTCCACCAAAAAAGAAATTCTCAG
>CAZUHR010000231.1:0-5638 GCA_964620335.1 uncultured Desulfobacteraceae bacterium | reverse complement strand
TGGATATTTAAAGGCGATAAAATGACTTCGAAAGAAAGGATGGATTCGCTTTTAGCGGGCAAAACCGTCGATCATGTGGGCCTGTTTCTCTTTGCCCGCGGGTTTTGTGCAAAGAGTACGGGGATAAGTCTGGCGGATTTTTATACAGATCCGGAGAAGAGCCTGGAATCACAGATCTGGATCGCCCGGATGTATGGACAGGATGAGAATCCAAAGTTCGGCTTTGCCTCCTCTGCCGTATGGGATTTTGGCGGGGAGATTAGGATGCCTTCTGGTGATTTTGATCAGACGCCGATTGTCGTACGTTATCCTGTGGAGTCAGAGGAGGATATATCGAAGTTAGAGATGCCTGATTTTGAGACGGCAGGGATGATTCCTTTAAATATGCAATTTTGCCGGCTGCAAGAAAAAGAGGATCTTATGAGAACAATGAGTCTTGGTGCTCCTTTTATGAATGCCTCATGTTTGTGTGGCCTTGAGAGATTGTGCAAGTGGATGATCAAAAAGCCGGAATTGGCTCACCAACTTCTCCGTTTTGCCACTGACTTTTGTATAGGTATTGCAAAGTACGGGGTTGACACCTTCGGTGCTGAAAACATTGAGTTTCGTAACGCAACGCCCACATCATCAAATCAGGTCATCTCACCAAAACAATTTAGGGAGTTTTCCTTTCCTTACCTGAAGGAACTCCATAATGCGGTGTTGAATATGGGTGTGAAATATATTTACACCCATATTTGCGGCGAACAAAACATGAACCTACCCTATTACGCAGAATTGCCGTTTGGTGATCCCGGTATAGTAAGCTTCGGCCATGAGGTGGATCTTTCCAAAGCAATAGAATACTTGGGTGATAATTGTATTATAGTGGGTAATGTGGAACCAAGGGTGATTTTGACCGGAACTCCGGATGAGGTCTATCACTTATCCAAGGAATGTATTGAAAAGGCAAAGGACGCCCCAAGGGGTTTCATTCTTGGATCGGGCTGTGAACTGCCTCCCCTGGCTCCTGCATGCACTGTGTGGGCGATGAAAAAGGCGATCAATGACTTCGGCTGGTATGAATAGTAATATCATAATCTCTCTTTTGCCAAACGGAGAAATTCCTGGGCAGGGGGCGATAGATCAACCTCTTTTGGAAAAACAATATCGGTCTGGATTAATATGGGACCCTCCTTAAGGCCCAGGCAATACATAAGTCCCATCTTTACCTCACGTTCCACCTCAGGTCTATAAAGAATGGAAATCCCTCTCCCCTTGATGACATATTCCTTAATAAACTCCACACTGCCAGCCTCAACGAGGAATGAAGGAAAGATATCATAGGAGCGAAGCAGAGCGAGTATGGCATACCTTGCACCAGAGCCTGCCTCTCGAATAATAATAGGTTCGTTTTGAAGTTCTTTAAGGGAGATCGTTCCCTTTTTGGCGAACCTGTGCCGGGGTGGTGTAACCACACAGAATTCTTCTTTTGTATAGGGCATGGCTTTTAACCTGCTGCCATAGGAAAGGCGGCCGATTATACCCAGGTCATATTTGAAAGACATCAATCCATCGGCTATTTCCTGGGAGCTCCCCACCTTCAGTGATACCTTCACCCCCGGATACAGCTCCTGAAAGCTAGAGATCAGTCCGGGCATGAGGTGTCTTGCAAAGCTGCGGGTGGTTCCCAAGGTAAGTGAACCCTGGGCAAATTCGGCATATCCCTTTAGAGAATGCTCCATCTCCTCCACAATAGCAAATATTCTCCCCGCATATCCGAAAAGGGCCTCTCCCACCTCGGTCAATTGAAAATCTTTGCCTGATTTCTTGATGAGCTTTAGCCCTAAGGCGTATTCCAGTGCCTTTATCTGCATGGTCACCGCAGGCTGGGTTATGCAGAGGATCTCGGCGGCCCTGGTCATATTTTTTTCCCTTGCCGCCAAATGGAAGACCCTGAGTTGATTAAGATTTATTTGCATAGGAAAAAAGGTATAAGAAAATCTTATGGCAATATAAGATCAATTAGTTTGACAAGTCAATAAAAAAGACAAGAATATAAAAGGTGAAATGGCTTCCATAACACCCCATCGTATTATATTCTGGCAGATCGAGGGCGTTTGGCTTTTCTACGTATTTGCGGGCTTGGCAGCAGGGCTTTTCCTGGCAGCCATAGCCGCCCATATCCGGGTATGGAAGAAGAACGCAGGATCTTTGGAGGTTCCTTTTTCAAGAGAGGCACTCAAAAGGACGATCCTCGATACCTTCCTAGGCAGACGCGTGCTTAATGGCGACGTAGCCGCAGGCTTGATGCATCTTTTCCTGTTCTGGGGTTTTCTGGCCCTTTTCATCGGCACTGCTTTGCTGTCTATCCACGACTATCTCTTTTCTTTCTTAACGGGCACTGTTTATTTGGTCTTTTCCCTGGCCATGGAGGTGGGGGGCCTCATGCTCCTGACAGGTATCCTGTGGGCCCTCATTCGCAGATACATCCAGCGTGTTCCCCGGCTTGAAAGGCGGTTGGAGGATGCCCTGGTGCCGGGATGGCTTCTGCTGGTGGGCCTTTCCGGTTTTATGGTGGAGGGCCTTCGGTTGGCCTCCCAGCAACCTCCTTGGGGTGAGTGGTCCTTTGCGGGCTTGTGGATGGGCTCGCTGTTTTCAGTTGCGACGGGTAAAGACCTTTATCCTTATCTCTGGTGGGGACATGCGCTCCTGAGCCTGGGTTTTATTGCATTGATCCCCTATACCAAGCTTTTTCATATCCTAGGGGCGCCGGCAGGGATCTATTTCCAGGGGATCGTCAAACCGGTCGTCCTGGACGTAGAGGAAAGGGCGGGAGAATTTGATCTGGGTGATTCGATCTTTTTTGATGCCTGCATGCTGTGTGGGCGGTGCGTGGAGGTCTGCCCCTCTGTAGGGGCTGGCGAACCCTTTGCCCCTCGGGATTTTGTCCAGATGATGCGCCACGCCCTATGGCAGGATCATTTCCCATGGGGAGATATCCGGTTTCTGAGCAGGGGTGAAGAAAGCAAAGTGGATGAAAAATTCTGGTACTGCACCACGTGCCGGGCCTGTCTGGAGGTCTGTCCCGTTTATGGCGCCACCTTCGAGGTCGTAATGAAGAAAAGGGTCTTAGCTGTGGAGGAGGGAACCAATGTACCCAAGCTTATGAGCCAGACCCTTGAAAAGGTTTTCAAGTACGACAATCCGTGGGAGTCATCCAAAAAGAAGCGGGGTGCCTGGGCGGAGGGACTGGATCTGGTTGATCTAATAAAAAGTGACGCAGAAGCTGATTTCTGCTACTTTGTAGGATGTACCACCTCTTTTGATGACACGGCCCAGGGAATAGCCCTGTCGTTTTCAAAGATCCTTCAGTCGGCGGGGGTCAATTTCGGCATCCTTGGCAAAAAAGAGCCCTGCTGTGGTGACATTGCCAGGCGCACGGGTGAATTGGGCCTCTTTGTGGAGCAGATGGAGAATTGTCTCGATCTTTTTGACAAATACGGCATTAACGACGTGGTGACGTCTTCGCCCCATTGCTTTCATACCTTTCAAAATGAATACCCTGAAGCATCTTTCAGGGCGCGCCATTATACTTTGGTTTTGCGAGAACTTATCGCCAATGGGAAGATCCAGTTCAAAGATGGGCTGGAGGCGACTGTCACCTATCATGATCCTTGCTACCTGGGCCGGTATAATCGGATTTTTGATGAGCCAAGGGAGATTATTCGCTCAATCCCCGGGCTCAACCTTGTAGAGATGACCCACAACAGGGCCGACAGCCTCTGCTGCGGTGGAGGAGGCGGAAGGATGTGGCAGGATCTGAACGGCGAGGTCAGGATGAGCGATGTCCGGATCAGGGAGGCCGAGGCAACAGGGGCACAGATCCTAGTCACCGCATGTCCTTTGTGTCGCATCATGCTGGAGGATGCCCGCAAGGCTGCAGGGGTGAACGAGGCACTTCGGGTGATGGACATAAATGAGCTGGTCTTGCAGGCAATGGAAGGATAAATGCGGAAGGTCCAAAATCTTATCGTAAGCTGATAATATTTTTACAAGGAGGATCAGGATGAGTGATGTGCTAATACTGGGAGAGGTGAAAGAGGGTTCATTGGATATGAGAACCCTTGAATTGTTAGGAGCCGGAAAGAAGCTTGCCGGAGATCTTGGTGTGGATCTTTCTGTTGTGTTAATGGGGGACTCGATTTCAGGGGCGGCCGGTGAGGCTGCCTCCTATGGTCCGGATCGGGTTTGCAAATTGGAACACCCATTATTAAAGGGATTTAAGGCGGATCTGTGGCTTAAATCTCTGGAACAGGCATGCAAAGAGATCAATCCGAAGATTTTTCTCATGAGCCATTCTTTTATAGGTATGGAGTTAGGCCCTAGATTGGCCTGTCGCTTGAACACCAGGCTTACCACTGATTGCATAGATCTTTCAATTGATCCTGAAGACGGGCTTCTGCTTCGGACCAAGCCGGTTTCAGGCGGCAATGCGATTTCTGTTTTCAAGTGTCCGGGCGAGCCGCAACTGGCGACGGTGAGGGGGAAGGTGTTTGAGCCTGTTGAGGCGGTTGAAGGGAAAGGGGAGATAGTAGATATAGTTCCAGAAATAGATGAATCCATGGTCAAGGTGGAATCGTTGGAGATTGTCAAGGAGGAGGTTATTGCTCTGGATAAAGCGGATGTGGTAGTTGCCGGTGGTTCGGGGTTAGGCGAAGAAGATGGGTTTGAGATACTCCAGGGCCTGTCAAGGGCCCTAAGCAAATCGTTTGGCAGTGTAATGATCGGATGCAGCCGTGTTGCTGTAGATAAGGGCTGGATTTCTTCCGACCATCAGGTAGGTCTTACCGGCAGCATGATTTCGCCGGACATCTATGTTGCGGTGGGAATATCGGGAGCTATTCAGCATCTGGTGGGCATGATTCATTCCAAGAAGATCATTGCGATCAATACGGACCCGAACTGTAACATGTTCAAGGTGGCCGATTATGGTGTTGTTGAAGATTATGAAAAGGTCATACCTGTTCTCATAGAAAAGTTGGAGGAATTGTGATGAAAGAGATACGGATAATAATCTGTGCCAAAGAGATTCCGGATCCTGAAGCGCCTCTATCGGATGTTAGTGTAGATGCTGAAAGAATGGAGGTTATCGTTGATGCTCCGCAGGTGATCAGCCCATTTGATGAAAATGCTCTGGAGGCGGCCCTTCGGATAAAGGAAGATACGGAAGCGAGAATCACGGTATTGAGCTTGGGCAAGAAGGTGTCTGACACGGTATTGAGAAAGAGCCTGGCAGCCGGTGCTGATGAATTGATTCTTTTACAAGATGATGCATTTGAGAAGCTTGACAGCCATTCCATAGCCAGTGCCCTGGCTGATGCCATAAGGAAGATAGGGGAATATGATCTGATTTTGACGGGGAGGCAGGCGGGTGACTGGGATTCTGGTCAGGTTGGCATGATTCTGGGTGAAATATTAGGGCTTCCATGTATCAATCTTGCCCGTGAGATCAAGGTGGAAGACGGGAACGTGTTGGTCAAAAAGAACATTCCTGGGGGATATGAACAGGTGAGGGCCAGGATGCCTGCACTGGTAACGGTAAGCAATGAGGTTGGGGAGTTAAGGTATATTTCCAGGACCAAGATGCTGAAGATGC
>CAZUHR010000230.1:0-5665 GCA_964620335.1 uncultured Desulfobacteraceae bacterium | reverse complement strand
AGAGATCCCGGAGAGCCAAGACTTATTAAAGTCCTCTCTGTGATCTCTGCGGGCTCAAGCGAACCTGAGTGAAATTGAAGGGGAACGGGCGAGATTATTATGAGCGATTTTCAGAAGTACTTTGGCGAGACCCACAACATGGTCCGTCAGACCGTACGAAAATTTGTTGAGCGTGAGATCAAGCCTTTTGTGGATGAGTGGGAAGAGCAAGGTGAATTCCCCAGAGATCTCTACCTTAAGGCAGGTGAAGCGGGTATACTCGGCATTGGTTACCCTGAGGCCTTTGGAGGTTCCGGTGGAGATATCTTCTTCAAAATAGCCACCGTAGAGGAATTGATGAGATGTGGTTCGGCAGGCGTGGTAGCGGGTCTCGGTTCACTGGATATCAGCATTCCTCCGATTTTGTCTTTAGGCACGGAAGAACAGAAATCACGTCTTGTCCCGCCCGTCCTGAAAGGTAATAAAATATCCGCGCTCGCCGTTACCGAACCGAACGCCGGCTCGGATGTGGCCAATATAAGTACCAAAGCAGTTCGCAAAGATGATTATTACGTGGTTACCGGGAGTAAGATGTTTATCACCAGTGGTGCCAGGGCCAATCGATTGACCTGCGCCGTAAGAACAGGCGGAGAAGGGCATAAAGGCCTCAGCTTTTTAGTAATCGAGGCCGATACTCCTGGTTACTCGGTTTCTGAAAAATTTAAGAAAATGGGGTGGTGGGCTTCGGACACGGCCCAGATATTTCTTGATGAATGCAAGGTGCCGGTTGAAAATCTTCTGGGCCGGGAAGGCCAGGGATTTTACGGAATAATGCAGAATTTCCAGAATGAGAGGCTGCAACTTTCCGTCATGGCAAACATGACCTCCCAGTTGGCCCTCGAGGAATCATTGAGATATTCCAGCGAAAGAGAGGCATTTGGCAGGCCTATTTCAGGTTTCCAGGTCACACGACACAAGCTGGCCGATATGGCAACCCTTGTGGAGGCAAGCAAAGAATTTGTCTATCGAGTAGCAGCCAAAATAGATGCGGGGAAAAACCAGATCAAGGAAATTTCAATGGCCAAAAATTTCTCCTGCGAGGTCAGTGATAAGGTCACATACGATGCCGTCCAGATACATGGTGGATTCGGCTACATGCGGGAATACCTGGTGGAGAGACTCTACAGGGACAACAGGATTCTATCCATCGGCGGGGGCACCCAGGAGATAATGAAGGAAATCATATCAAGGTTCATTTTTAAATGAACAGGGCAACCCCAAAACAAATCACCATCCTTTTGTCCACATTTCATCATCTTCATACACTTTTTCATCCTCTAAGTGGCCCTCTTCAGCGTCCTCCTCGCTCATCCGCGGCGGATTGGGATCATTGAGCAATTCTTTGTAATACTCGTGCTGGACAAGCAGACTCATTATCTCGTTTGTGCCGGTCCATATCTGTGCGAGCCTTGCATCCCTGACAATCTTTTCAATGGGGAAAACATTTGTATAACCAATGCCGCCCACTATTCTCATTGACTCATTGCAGACATCCCAACACATATCGGTAGCGAACTTTTTTGCCTCACTCACAAGACGGCGGGCCGATGGAAGTTGGGCGTCTGCAGCCCTGCCCGCCGCATGTGTCAGTGCCCGGGCTGCGTCCAACTGGGTGATAGCGTCCGCAACCTTGAAACTTATGGCCTGGTAATCGCGGATTTTCCTCCCGAATGAATATCGCCGGTTACTGTAACGCGTAGCAACCTCAAGCGCGGCACGTGCCAGACCTAATGACCCTGCACCCGAAGTCAGCCGTTCCGGGATCATCATGGAGTTGAAGATCTGGGCACCCTGATTGAGTTCGCCGATGAGGTTGGAAGCAGGGACCTTTACGTCCCGGAAAATAAGCCGCCCTGTGCCGCCACCCCTCGTTCCCATAAGACCGTAAAGGTGCTTGGCCTCAACACCTTCCCTGTCCGCCTCGATAAGCAGGAGGCTGATACGATCATGAGGCTTGCCCTCCGGGTTGGTTTTGCAGTAAACGACAAAAAAATCCGCACCACTCGCCGCCACAACAAAGCGCTTCTGACCTTTTACCATGAAGTAATCACCTTCCAGTTTCGCGATTGTTGTGGCGCCGAAAAAATCTGACCCGCCCCGTGGTTCGGTCAGTGCCTCGGCAGAAACAAGCTCGCCCTTTAGCATGGGCACCAAAAATTTTTTCTTTAACTCTTCAGAACCGAAAGTATGAAGCGCCTCGCCCACAATGGACGGCATGGCAAAGGCACATGAGAGTGCCATGCCCAAGGCCCCTATTTCCTCCAGGGCTGCTATCTCGGCAGTCCAGGGCAATCCACGGCCACCGTATTCCGGTGAAAATCTCAGGCCCAAAAGATTGCGTGTCCCTAATGCCTGCACATATTCCCTGGGATACGTGATTTCATCCCGGTCCATCTTTTTTACCAGCTCGTGGGATACCTCGTTTTTTACGAAATCCCTGACCTCCTGTTTTAATGCCCTCTCCTCATCGGTCAAAAGTATGTCTTGCAACATGGCTTATTCTCCTCTCGCATTATTTCCCTTCTTAAGGGAAAAATATCAATAAAGAATCCCCAGTATAGGCAGCATGGCTTTGAAACCTTTTCTTCGGTTCCGGGCTTCTCGGCCTAGTCTTTTTTATGACTTATCGACGGCGAAATTTGTTTCACGCCCGCTCACTGACTGCCACGCCATGGCCTTGGCGATCTCTTTTCAAAAATCGCATTAAAATTTAAACTTGACGGTGACCGTACAATCTTCCCCCTTAAATTTCAGACATCGACTGAGATCGGGAGTCCGCTTGTATTCCAGGCCCATCGCATCAAACCATCCCTCGATTCGCTCAAATATCCCGCACTCATAATCGGAAATAAGCCCCGCCTTTTCCATACCCCTATGGGCAAAACAGTCAATAACCTGAAACACCTGTGTATCTTTTTCAGGGTATAGGATCTCAACGCTCATGAAATCCGGGAAAAAGACCTGCTTCCCTAACTCGAAGATCTCCCGGTACTCCACCATATCCCGCGGTTTCGTTACCCCGGCCGTTTTCATTAACCGACCGAACTCGATTCTTCCCAGCTTTCTACACACCCTGAGATTCATAGGGCTGGCCTCGGCCATCCCGAACCTTGACGCCAATTCACCATACCACAGGGCATCGTGGGTCATCCAGTTTGTAAGCAGTATATTTCTGAGGTTTTCTCGATCCAATTTCTCGGTTTTCATGACTCAATTGCCTTTCTTGCCGGGACTTTCCATACATGCCGCAATTTACTGCTATGCATTCTGAACGACCCCGGAAACCCTAACCCTCCTTGAAAATAGCTGGGTTCCCGCGCCTCTCTTCGCTGGTGCAAGCTCTACGCCAGAATGACAAAAGCAATGGGCGGGTATTGAAACTCCCTAATTTACAGTTCATTTCCCCAGATCGTCATCCCAATCACACAGTTCGCCGGAAAACCCCCAAGATTATGGGTGAGACCGAGCCGGGGTTCTCTTATCTGCCGTTCGCCGCATTTTCCCTGGAGTTGCTTATATACCTCATAGATCATTCTTATACCCGAAGCCCCGATGGGGTGCCCGAAACTCTTCAATCCGCCATCACTCTGGCACGGGATTTTTCCGTCCAGCTCAAAAAAGCCCTCGTCAATATCCTCTTTGGCCCTTCCCCTTGGTGAAATCTGCAAGTCCTCATATGTGACCAATTCGGTGATGGAAAAACAATCGTGCACCTCCATCATGCTGAGCTCTTCTCTGGGGTTCTTAATGCCGGCCTCTTCGTATGCCCTCATGCCGCAACGATAAGTGGGCTCTACATGAGTCCCATCCCATTCCTGAAATCTGTACTCTTCTTCGGGACTGACAGCTATTTGAAGAGCCTTGACATAAAGAGGATCCGGACGGAAGTCCTTGGCCTTGTCTGCCCGTACTACAATAGCGGCCGCGGCACCCTCGGTCACGCCACAGCAATCGAACAAACCTAGAGGATCGGCAATCATTGGCGCATTCATAATGGTCTCCACATCGACCTTCCTCCTGAGATGTGCTTTGGGATTCAATGCGCCGTTTGCATGACTCTTCGCGGAAATCTTTGCGATGGTCCTTTTGCCTTCCTCCCGGGTGAGGCCGTATCGATTGAAATATTTGTTGGCCAGCATGGCGAACTGGCCGGGAGCAGTCTGGTTCGGAAATATCTGCCGATTATATATACCCCGGAGCTGGCTGAAATCGGGCAGCCCGCCGTAGCCGATATCCTTCAGCTTTTCGACACCTACTGCCAGGGCTATGTCGCAGGCCCCTGATGCTACGGCATAACAGGCACCTCTGACAGCATCGGTGCCGCTAGCACACAAGTTTTCTACTCTCGTTATAGGTAAATACGGCAGTTTTAGGGCTGCGGCAAGAGGTATGGCGCTTTTCCCCACATTACCCTCATCAAAACAGGTAGAAAGCCAGGCCGCATTAATATCTTTTTTTTCAATCCCCGCATCATCTATTGCCTCCTCGAAGGCCTCAACAGCTAAGGATTCAGCGCTTCGATCCCAATGTTCCCCAAACCTGGTACAACCCATGCCAATTATTGCCACCTTATTCTTTATACCTTCTGCCATCGTTACTTCTCCCTTTTGAACTCTTCATACTTTTCGAACATATTATTGCGGCAATTCTAAATTTATCTTCAGCCCTCTTTCCGCGAAAAATATCAACCCTTGAATGGCATTGCCTTCCAGAAATAGCCTGCCACACTGCGACCTATATCAAGATATCTTCTCCTGAAAGTCATCTGAAGGGGTTTCCCGACCTCCAGCGATTCAAGCCGGCAATCTGTAATATCAAACCAGTATCTCCCTCCCCTTTCAAAATCCACTATGCCGTAAAGGGCCGGGGGATCTTCCGAATAGGCTAAGTGATCCGCAGTATAGGTGAAAAGGACCCCCGTTTTATCTGAAAAAGCATAATCCTCCATTTGATCCACGGCCCCACACTCAGGATTGATGCATACGGGGTCCCTGGGAAATTGCGGGGTGCCGCAGGCCTTGCATCTTGAGCCAACAAGCCTCAAAACAGCATTCTGTTCCCTCCACGAAAGTGAAAGGCTGGTTGGGGCAACCTCTTCACCGCGTATTCCTATCTCTTTTGGCAGCATACCCTTAAAAGAGAGGTATTTTGTATAGTTTTCGAGTTCACCTTTATAATCAAGATTGGTTTTCAGTTTATTCCTTGACTTGAATCTTCTTATTTCATCCGTCACCTCAAACAGTAGCGCATCACTGCCGCTCCCAAAGCTCGCTACAAGGATTTTTTCGCCGGGCTGGGCCTCCTCTAAAGCTCCGATCAGCATGAGCAGAGGATGGGCCGATCCGGTATTTCCTACCGATTCAATCAAAGGCGGCTGAATCTGCCCGGATTCCAGACCCAAAAGCTTGGCCATAGCCATATGATCTCTCATGCTTAGGGGCGAATAAATCACCCTCGCCAGGTCATTTAGCTCAACACTGCATTGGGTCAAAAGACCCTTAACGGCCTGCGGGATCATTTTAGAATAGCCGGAATCTCGAATCCATCTCTCTTCCCAGCCCCGGACAAATCTATCCCAGTCCATTCGTCTTTGATCTGCAAAATCATATGAGACTGAATAGTGCCC
>CAZUHR010000229.1:0-5680 GCA_964620335.1 uncultured Desulfobacteraceae bacterium | reverse complement strand
ATCAGGATCCTGTGGAGTTGCGCCGTCAGATAGGTTATGTTTTTCAGGGGATAGGGCTCTTTCCCCATATGACCATTGAAGAGAATGTCGAGATCGTGCCTCGCTTGCTCGGCTGGAGCCAAAAACGGAGACATGAGCGCACAAGTGAACTTCTGGAGCTTATGGGGTTAACTCCGGAGGATTATGCAGGAAGGTTTCCGGATGAGCTCTCCGGGGGTCAGCAGCAGAGGGCGGGCGTGGCCCGCGCTCTGGCGGCGGATCCTGCCTATCTTCTCATGGATGAGCCTTTCGGCGCCCTTGATGCCCTGAGCCGTGAGGTGCTCCAGAAGGAACTAATGGCCCTGAAAAAAAGGCTGCAAAAGACCGTTGTCTTTGTCACACACGATATCTTCGAGGCACTTCTTATCGGAGACCGCATTGCTATCCTCCATGATGGGAATCTGCAACAGATCGGCACAAAAAGGGAAGTCCTAAAAGAACCTTCAACAGAATTCGTCCGTGATCTTTTTGCCAAACCCGCCAGGCAATTGGCCGATGTCAAGGATATCTTGCAATGAATCCGGAATCTTTAATTATTTATGTTGTTGATCGCCTGCCGGAACTCTGGCTCAGGACAGGCGAACACCTTATGCTGACGGGCTGCTCCACGATAGCGGCGATGTTTATCGGAATACCTCTTGGAATTATCATGTTTCGAAATGCATGGCTTCGCGGCCCTGTTATGGGAGCCGTAGGGACGCTTCAGACCATACCGAGCCTGGCCATGCTGGTCTTTCTCCTGGCCCTGCTCCGTAAGATCGGGGCCGTGCCCGCCCTTATCGCACTGACACTCTATGCACTCCTGCCGATTGTCCGAAATACCCTTACAGGTCTCTCGGGCGTTTCTCCGGAAGTGATGGAAGCCGCCAAAGGCATCGGTATGACGGAGTATCAGGAACTCAGGATTGTCAGGATACCTTTGGCCACACCCGTTATCGTGGCGGGTATCAGAACTGCCACCGTCGTAGGGGTGGGCATCGCCACCCTTTCCGCATTCATCGGCGCCGGCGGGCTGGGTCAGTTTATCAACCGTGGGCTGGCGCTTTCAGACACAAAGCTCATCCTGCTCGGTGCCGTCCCCGCCGCCCTGCTTGCTCTGATAGTGGACTTTTCCATCGGGGCCTTTGAGTGGGGGCTCAGGCCTGAAAGAAAAAGGGAGGAAAAGGGTTCGGTTAAGGCCCTGATGAGGCCGATATCACTCCTGATGCCGGTTTTTATTATCCTGATAGGACTTATTGCCTATAATAAGGGCCTTTCCACGGAATTCGGATCAGGGGCCGCTTCAGGGATCAAAGAAAAGAAAATAAGGATCGGGACAAAGAATTTTACGGAGCAGTTCATCCTTGGTGAGATCATGACCCGGATCATAGAGGCCAAGACCGATTTGGTCGTGGAGCGCCGTTTCAACCTGGGGGGTACCATGATCTGTCATGGTGCAATTGTTAACGGAGAGATTGATATATACCCCGAATACACGGGGACCGCGCTCACGGTCATACTGAAACAAGAGGTCGTATCGGATCCTGAAAAGACATTTGAAACCGTGTCAGCAGCTTATCGGGAGCGCTTCAACCTGAGGTGGCTCAGACCGTTCGGATTTAACAATACCTATAGTATCACGATCCGTGAGGCGGATGCCAGGCAGGAGGGATGGTCCAGTATCTCTGATCTGGCCGAAGACGCCTCCGGGCTGAGGGCGGGGTTCACGGCCGAGTTTTCTGAAAGGCCGGACGGTTATCCGGGCCTTATTCGAAAATACGGCTTCAGGTTCGGGGAAGTCAGGGACCTTGATCCCTCTCTCATGTATGAGGCCCTTTCCAAGGGCGAAGTTGATGTGATCTGCGCCTTTGCCACGGACGGCCGGATAGCGGCTTATCATTTGAAACAACTCAATGACGACCGAAATTTTTTCCCGCCGTATCATGCGGCTCCCGTCATAAGAGAAGAAATACTGGAAGAGCATCCGGAAATGGGTGATGTCCTTTCTGTTCTTGAAGGCCTTATTGATAATGACACGATGCAGCGACTGAATTTTGAGGTAGATGGAAAAAAGCGCAGCCCCGCCCGCGTAGCAAGGGAGTGGTGTCAGAGATTTAATCTGTAATCACGTGGCTCAGGAAACGGTTGGTAATAGGCAAGCGCCGGTCCTTGCCAAATGCCTTGGGTGTAATTTTTACGCCTGGCGGAGCCTGGCGTCTCTTGTATTCATTCAGGTTAACCATTCGGACAACATCACGCACCATCTCGGGATCAAACCCTTCATTGATGATTTCATCGGGAGCTTTGTCTTCCTCCACGTAGGATTCTAAAATGGCATCGAGCTTGGAATAGGGCGGCAGGGAATCTTCATCTTTTTGATCAGGCCGCAATTCTGCCGAGGGTGGTCTTTTGATTGTACTTTCAGGAATAACTACCCTGTCCCATGATGCGTTAATGTGTTCTGACAATTCAAATACCAGGGTCTTTGGGATGTCTTTTATTACCGCAAACCCGCCGGCCATGTCTCCGTAAAGCGTGCAATATCCCACGGCAGTCTCACTTTTATTTCCAGTATTGAGTAGCAGCCAGCCAAATTGGTTGGAGAGGGCCATGAGTAAATTTCCGCGGATGCGAGCCTGAATGTTCTCGTGGGGGATGCCATGCTTTTTGCCCTGAAAAATAGATTTCATTGCCTCAAGGTAGGATTTATAAATATCCTGGAGAGGGATTTTAATGAGTTGAATGCCCAAATTGTTTGCGAGCAGCTCCGCATCAGAAAGAGTCTGATTTGAGGTGTATTGGGAGGGCATCGTTACGCCGACAACGTGATCTGATCCCAGTGCATTTACCGCAATGGCTGCCGTTAGCGCAGAATCAATGCCACCGCTCAACCCGATCACAACCTTGCTGAACCCGTTTTTCCTCACATAGTCCCTGGTCCCTAAAGTGAGTGCCTGGTAGATCTCATCAAGTCTTCCGTATTCATCGGCCACTGTTCCTGGAAACTCCTTTCTTTGATGAGAGGGGTGTGAATCAAGAGAGATAAAAACCTTATTGGAAGCTCCTGTTTCGGGTTTATTGATAGGCTTTTTGTCAGGATCGATTTTTATGTCGGTAATCAGAAGTTCCTCCTGAAAGCGTTTTGCACGGGCCATGAGACTGCCGTCGGGCCCCATCACGAAACTGCCCCCGTCAAAAACAAGTTCGTCCTGTCCGCCTACAAGATTATTGAAACACACTATAGCATTGGCCTTTTGAGCGAAATGATGCACGGTTTTCTGTCGCGCTTTCAATTTCCCCGCATGGAATGGAGATGCCGAAATGTTCAATACAATATTTACATCGCTGTTTTGAACTAATTTCTCAACAGCACCTCCTTCGATCCATACGTCCTCACAGATGGTTATGGTAAAAACAAGTTGATTCATCTCAAAGAGGATCAGAGATGACCCCTCTTTAAAATAGCGCTTTTCATCAAAAACGCCGTAGTTGGGAAGTTCAATCTTGTGATAAGTTCCCACTAGCTTTTGGTATTGCAGGATAGCCGCAGCACTGTAGACATTACCTTCCCAAAGATCCGCATAACCGGCGACAACAACGATGTTTTTTACATGCTGTTTCAGGTGTTCAATGGCCCTGAGGTTGTCATCCAAGAAATCGCGTTTTAAGAGAAGGTCTTCGGGGGGATAGCCGCACACGGTTAGCTCCGGAAAGGTAACAATATCGCTTCCCTGACTGCGGGCCATATTAATGAAATCAATGATTTTTTTTAAATTACCTGAGAAATCGCCGACAGTTGTGTTGATCTGGGCTTGAGCGATTCGGATAAAAGCCATTTGATAGTCCTCCTCGGCGGTTTTATTTCCGGGGTCACAATGATGGACTTAACTATATCACATCCTCTTTTTTTTTAGGACCTTAATCCGCTATCCACCCATATTTGCATGGCATTAATCTCCTAAAAGCACACGCCCTGGGAATATCCTTTTTCAGCAATTACTTGGAAATGATAGGAACTCTTTAGAGGGTACGAGTGTTTATCCTTGTTTCAATTGATGAAGCAGGGCCTTTTTGATCTCCATTATCTGTTCCTTGTCTTCAACCTTCTGTCCTTCAAAATCACGGACGTAAAACACGTCGGCAACCTGGTCCGCTTTGGTGGCAATTTTGGCAATTCTTATGTCCAGCCGGAGGTTATAGAGTGTATTGGTTATCGTGTATAGAAGCCCGACACGGTCGTCGGTGAATATTTCTATCAAGGTAAAGAAATCAGAAGCCCTGTTATCCACCGTGACCTTCGGGGGATGGGTGGGCTTTTTTTGCTCTGAGAGAATCGAGGGCGAGCGCCTTTTGCTCAGGCGATATTCCAGAGAAAGCTTTCCCGTAAAAACGCTTCTTAAATCTCTTCTTACATTATTCCAAGCCTTGTCCGGATGGATAGGGTCAAGCGGTTCGGTCACCTTAAAGATATCCACGGCAGTACCATCACGCCAGGTGTAGATATCAGCAGATAAAATATTGATATTGTTGAGGGCCAAAACTCCGGCTATGTCCGAAAATAGTCCGGGGCGGTCTTTTGCCAAAAATGTGATTTCCCAATAGCCCTCCGAGTCGTCCTGCTCGGCCTCAAGCATAAAGGCGGCGGCTTCATGATTTATTAAGCGTTCTTTTAGGCGTTGATGCATTGAAATGTGATCCAGGATGTCATGAGGGCTGGTGTTCAGCATATACCGAGGAGACATGACTTCCAAAGATCTGTCCATATCGAAATGACCTGTTCGGTCAGCCATCAAACGCCGTATTTCTGACCTTGTCTCTTTAACCTTCACCATAGCATGCGGTGTGGCCAGTTCTTTTTTTTCAAGGATGTGGAGGATTTTGAAAAAGAGTTCCTGTACCAGGTTGGCTATCCACTCATTCCAGGCCCTTGGGCCTGTAGCCTTTGAGTCTGCCCAAGTCAACAAGTAAAGCATCTTGAGACGTTCCACATCTCCTATGGTCCGGGCACATTGGACAACCACTTTTTCATCATTCAGATCTCTTCTTGTGGCAGTTTCCGCTATAAGGAGATGATTGCCCACAAGAAAGAGGATATCTTCGGCTTTACTGTTGTCATAATGAAACCGCTTGAGGATATTCTGTGTAATGGTAACGCCTTTCTTGGCATGTTCATGACCTATTTTCCCAATATCATGAAAAAGTGCTGCCAGTAAAAGCGGTTCAGGATTTTGCAGATCGGAAAACATGTCCAGCAGCAATATCTCATTCTGGGTGGGTATGTTATTGAGATATTTGACAGTTTCTATGGAATGTCTTCCGACGGGAAATACATGGTAGGCATCAAACTGCACCAGGTCACTTATCCGGCTAAATTCAGGGATAAATGCCCCCAGAAATCCGGTCTCCAACATTTGATCAAGCGTTTCAGCGGCATTTTTCCTGCTCATAATTTTCAAGAGACTTTGAACAGCTCTATTCGTTTCCCTGAATGTGTCATCAACCAAATAGAGGAATTCCTGGATCAGTCTAGTTGCTTCCAGGGAAAGGGGACAATCCAGAGTGGAACTCTGTACAAAAATGTCCATCAATAGTGGAGGATCTGAGAGAATGACTTTTGCCGAATCAAAACAGATCTCTCCTTGATGAACCACCAGTCCAGCAG
>CAZUHR010000228.1:0-5689 GCA_964620335.1 uncultured Desulfobacteraceae bacterium | reverse complement strand
GAAAAGACGGGTGCTTTCGTCCTGCCAACCAAAGCCCGACAAACGCGGCGCCTGAAGCAATGACATCTGTTCCTGAATGAATGGCATCACCCAAAAGGGCGGAGGACCCGGCGATAACTCCCGCAACCCCTTTTCCAAGGGAGAGTGCTAGATTTAAAAAAATTGAAAAAGCGGCTCTTTTCCTGGCTTTTTTGATTTCAATATCAGTCGAAGAAGGAAGTTCCTCTCCATTACCCTTAGAAGCTATTTCCCTGTTCATATTTTCCATGGCAACGGCACACATCTGACTTTCTGCCTAAAGCTGTTACTTTACGATGCTGTTATTCTCCTTCGTTTACAATATCATCTAAAAAATCTAACAGATTATCTCGGACAACCACAAACGATGGCCCTATCAAGGGATGATGCTGATTTTTTTGGGTAAATTGATCTTGAAAGACCCTGGATCTACCCGTCTAGTTGCATTCCATGGTTCGCCTATGTCAGCTAGGAAAGGGGGTTGCTCCATTTCAGCTTGGGAAAACGAGAGAAATCAGAATCAGTAGAGGCCAATTCGCAACCATGTTCGATGGCAAGAGCTGCCAGGTGTGCGTCTGTAACCAGATTGGCTACAGCCTGCCCATCCGCGAGCATCTGCTGAAATATAGTCCAATGTCGTTCAGTCGGTCGAACAACTCGTGTGCAAGGCTGGTCCAACCAGGTCTGTACACGGGAAACGGCTTGTTCAAGGGAGAGCGGGTGATCGAAGACCCGAGGATTGGTCCCTATCCGAATAAAGGCAGAGAGAACTGTCCAGCATAAACAAACAGGTTTAGTCTGGGAGAGCTGACCATCCCACCATGCACGCGCTTGTTGGTTACGTGGATGAAGCGAGTCTTCCGCATACAGGAGGATATTGGCATCGACGAGTATCAACGGGAATCCTCGCCTTCAATTTGGGCCAGTAATTCCTGTATATTATCTATGTTGCGGCCGGATCGAAGGCCCATTGCATGAGGCTCCGTTTTGTAAGGCCGGCGCTTCGCAGGTTGCTCTACGTGGTCAAGGCCAGCCCGAAGAGCTTCGTTGACCACCGCTTTAAATGGTGTACGCAGTTTAGCCGCAACAGCTCGTGCACGCTCTATTACATCATCATCTATTGAAAGTGTCGTTCTCATTGTGTCATCATATCATCATTTGGAATGATGTCAAGGCATCGTTTATGCTTTTACGCGAACAAGACTGTCAAAGACTACTGAGCTGAGGTTCTCGTCCGTATGAACGGATACTGTGTAATTTCGTTTTTATATTCAGAGCCGTTAACGTGGTGATGATGTTTCTCAGGATGATCAGATAAATCTGTGGCAGAATAGCCCAGGTCAGCTGCTTCATCCGGAGTAAGGAATAGAGTGACTCTTTTAAGGGTTCGCTTTCCTTCTGGATCAGATAGGCGGAGACCCTCTTTTCCTTTCTCTAATTTTTAGGTTTTACTTTTTCCATTCTTATGACGAACATAAGGAGTGAGGGTGTAATAAAGATCACGAATATGGAAGATATTGCCAGCCCTCCCAGGATAACGCTTCCCAGTCCTCTGTAAATTTCCGAACCAGGTCCCGGTGCAACAACAAGCGGAAGCATACCGAAAATGCTGGTAAAGGTGCTCATGTAAATAGGCCTTAGCCTTGTCTTTGTCGATTCAAGTATGGCATCACGGTAATCCATGCCGTAATTCCTGATATTGTTGAGTGCCTGGTAAACAATCAGGATTGCGTTATTTACAACGACACCGACAAGTATAACAAAACCGAGCATGGTCAATACATCAAGGGGCTGAGGCT
The DNA here is from genome assembly GCA_964620335.1 of uncultured Desulfobacteraceae bacterium. Classification (GTDB taxonomy): domain Bacteria; phylum Desulfobacterota; class DSM-4660; order Desulfatiglandales; family Desulfatiglandaceae; genus JAFDHL01. Next base: position 3,872 of record CAZUHR010000228.1, on the reverse strand, counting down.
GGATAAACAGGTTCACAAGTTTGAGGCCAATAAACCCTCCTGCTGCTGCCAGCGGAAGGGTAAATAATACAACAAAAGGATAGATGAAATTGCTGAACAACCCGGACATTAAAAGATAGATAATTACGGCAGCAAGGACGAAATTCCACTGAATTGCCGCCCTTGTCTGTGTCAGTTTGTCAGCTTCACCACTTAATTTGATAGTTGCAGCTTGTAGCATTCCTTGATCCTTAAGAAGAGGGATGAGTTTGTCATTAATTGTATCCATCGCTTCTTCGAGGGATGTGGTTTTGGGGGGTGTCACCTGTAGACTAATCGTTCTCTGTCTTTCCAGGTGTCTTATCTGATCAAGTCCTGTTGATCTCTGCAACTCTGCAAGAGAGGAAATAGGCACAATTTTTCCCTTAGGTGTAGCAATAAGGGCCTTATAGAGTTCTTCAGGTGTGGAAAAATCCTTATCCGATGCCTTCAAAACAAGGTCAATCTTTTTCTCACCCCTTTGCTTGAATTCACCTACCTTCCTTCCATCCATGAGAACATCCAGACGGATACCAAGATCGCTGGAACTCATACCCGCCGCCTTGAGACGGTCCCTTTTGGGAATGATATTGATTTCTGGATAGAGAAGTTCAATGGAAGGGACAGGTCTTATCTGGGCTCCAGGTATTTCCTGCTGTATCATTCCGAACATGGCACCGGCAACCTGGACGATCGTGTTTAAATCCTGTGCGCTTACATCCACATCAATGGTTCTTCCACCGCCTCTCCTGGTCTGAAATATTCCGACCTGAAATGTTATTCCGAATATTCCCGGTATACTGTTTATAGTTTCAAACAAAAATGGAATAAGTTCCCCGGCACGGTCCTCATGCGTGGACATACAACCAAGAAGCATGATTCTATCCGCGCCGAGATAAAATAAGTCCCTAATACCCGGTAGACCATTGTGGTCCTTATCCATGTAAGGACTAACAGCACGATATATAGTTTCACCGATCTCTTGTTTCTCTTGTAAGGAGAGACCTGGGGGGGGGGACATTATGCTAATCACGAAATTTCTGTTTCCTTGAGGAAGGTATTCCATCTTCGGTGTTAGAAATACGGCAATTGATATGGAAAGGGCTGTCAACACGGTGATCGTTGTCAGCCTTGTTATCCAATTTTTTGTGGCCAACCCCACAAGACTCATTATACCACCAACTAAAAAAAATCCTATCCCTCTTCGAGAATGGCTAATAGCTTTATTGTTTTTTCGAAGGCCAAAAAGCTTATTGGAAAACATCGGGATAACAGATACAGCAACGAAGAGACTAATTATAATGGCACAGGTAACGGCTATTGCAATATCTCTGAACAACTGACCCGCCTCTTCCTCTATAAAAACAATGGGAAGGAAAACAGCTATCGTAGTTAGGGAAGAGGCAAGTATTGCCCCCCAGACTTCCTTTGTTCCTTCATATGCCGCCTCAAAGGGGGGTTTCCCCATCTTTCTATGACGGTCGATATTTTCAAGAACAACAATAGCGCTATCCATGAGCATCCCCACGGCAAACGCTATGCCGGCAAGTGAAATGACGTTCAGAGTTCTTCCAAATGCACTTAAGAAAATAAAGGTTCCAACGATACTGATAGGAAGGGCGGCGGCAATAACCACAGTCGAAGAAATGCTTCTCAAAAAAATCAAAAGCACAAGGATAGCAAGCGTTCCACCAATAAGTATGTTGGTCTGCACCAGCTTGATTGCACCTCTGATATAAGGTCTTTGGTCATTTCCCCAATGCAGGTATATCTTTTCGGGTTTTAATCTTTCCGAGTTCAACCAGTTAACGACCTGTTCAACTTTGTCTGTCAATTCAAGTATGTTAGCGCCTGATTCGGCTATAATGCCGGTTACGATTGCTTCGCTGCCTTTGTGGATGATCCCGGCTGTCAGAGGTGCATATCCAAATTTTACGGTAGCAATATCCGAAAGATATACCCGCCTCTGTCCTGTTGATTTGATGACCATGTTTTCAAGGTCCTCGGCCGATTGAAATTCAGCCGCTGTTCTAATCCTGAAGTCTCTCCTTCCGACATCCATGCTTCCCGCGGATATATTCACGTTTTCCGAATCCAAGATCTCAACCACATCTCGGATTGTCAGGCCATATACAGCAAGTTTTTCAGGTTTCAAAACGATGTGCATCTCTTTTTCGCTCCCGCCATGAACAAAGAGATCAGCAACACCATCTATCCTCTCAAGATATTGTTTTATTTCATTTTCAAAAAAAGTCCGATAAGTATATATCGAATTTGGATTATCCTCGGTTGTTTTCAACATCAGCCAGACTACAGGAGAGGTGGACGCGCCGGTAGCACTGATTACTGGTTTCTCAACATTTTCAGGGTATGACCTGACTTCATTCAGTTTGTTTGAAACTCTCAGGAGTGCGTCATCAATGTTAGTGCCCAACTTGAACTGGAGTGTGACTTCCGCAGTCCCGTTTGATGAGGTACTTTCCAATTCAACAAGATTGGGGATTCCCTTAAATACCTTTTCCTGCTCTTCGATAATTTCACGCTCGATTTCATAAGGTGTGGCCCCAGTCCAGACTGTCCTAACCGTAATCTGAGGCACCTCAAGACTGGGACTTAACTGATACGGCAGTCTAAAAAGTCCGATAACTCCGAAAAGGAGAATAACTAAAACGCAGACAACAACCTTAACAGGCTCATTTATGGAAAACTTGACAGGGTCCAATTGCTTTATTGATAACCTCTTAATTGCTGAATATTTATAAATTACTCCACTTCTTTTATAATGTTGACAGGTTGTCCTTCCATTAACCTTTCATTCCCCTTAACAACAACTTTCATGCCTTCAGATATCTTCTTTCCATTTATACCTGCCATCATCCCCCGATATCCCAAAACCTTAACAGGCATGATCTCCGCTTTTGAATCGGCGACTAGTACAACCGTTGTTTCTCCGAACTTGTTTAAGACGGCATCTCTCGGAACCATAAGGGCATCTATTTTTTCACCTATAGGCAATTTCACCCTGGCCTCCATTCCCTCCAGGAGTGAAGTGCCGTTCTTAATCCTGATCTTAATCGGAAACGTTCTCGTTGTAATATCACCTTTAGGTATGATGGCTTTGATTATTCCTCTCTTTTCCATTTCACCGACATTTGCATCCACTGCCATACCGGGTCTTAGATATCTTATAACTGTTTCCGGAACCTCCACGATGAGATCCATGGCACCATCACTTGCAATCGTTGCAACGGTTTTTCCCGGCGAAAGCCAATCTCCCCTTGCAACATGTTTTTTAATTATCACTCCGCTAAAAGGTGCCTTGATCATGGTTTTCTTAAGCTCTATTTCGAGATGTTCAACCTCTGCTTTAACGGCATCCGCCTTTTTTTCAAGCCCCTCGACCTGGAACCGCTGATCGTCATAATCCTTTTCAGCGACTATCTTTTTACCGTAAAGATCCTCTATTCTTTTATAATCATTCCTTGCCCTTTCGAGATCAGAAAGGATTTGTTCGTATGAAGCTACTCTCGCCTGAAGTTGCTTTTCAAGGAGATCCGAGTTAAGCTTGACCAGCGGATCTCCCTTTTCTGTTCGCTGCCCCTCTTCAAATGTTATAGACTCAACCATTCCACTTGCCTCGGAGGAAAGATTCGATACTTCTATATAGTATACCGTTCCAACATATTCCTCCTCAGGTGCGATACTGCCCTTAGTAACTTTCGATATAACGACATTTGCCGGACGCATTGTTTCTTCCTGTTTATTCTCGCCGGCAAAAAGATTAGGAAGCGCGCCTATTAAAATGAAAAAAATCGAAGTGTTTATAAAAATTCTCTTAGTCATTATTTTTACCT
>CAZUHR010000227.1:0-5694 GCA_964620335.1 uncultured Desulfobacteraceae bacterium | reverse complement strand
GTTTTCTGCCGCTTCGCGATTCCATGCAGTGTTTGACCCTTGCCATTGAAAATCCTCCTGAACCAAAAGAATACAGAGTCTTCAACCAGTTTGAAGAGGTCTATGATCTGACCGAACTGGCAATTAAAGTTCAAAAGGTTGCGAGCGATTTGGGGCTCAAGGTTGATGTGCGCAACCTTGAAAACCCAAGACTTGAGCCAGAAGAGCACTACTACAATCCGGACCACCAGCATCTCCTTGACCTGGGATATGCCCCCACCCGCGATATGGAGGCTGAATTAAAAATAATGCTTAAAGATTTGATAAAGTATAAACACCGCATACAAGCCCGATCCCATGCACTTATCCCGGATATAAGATGGGATGGTTCAAGAAAAAAGGTCACCTATTTGAAATAAGGAAAGATAAATCAGAAACTATATTTGGCCTAACAGGCGAATTAGCTCGCCGAAAATTATTATCACATATATTAAAGGGGACACGGAATGAGAGTTTTGGTCACGGGGGGAGCCGGTTACATTGGTTGTGTAATTGTTGAGGAGTTGTTGAAAAATAACCATGATCCTGTGGTTTTTGACACGTTTTATTGGGGAAAAAACTCATTGGAGCCATTTCTTGACAGAATAGAGATCATCGAAGGGGATTGCAGGAATTCCAAAGATATTATCTATGCCCTTGAAGGAATCGATGCCGTTATTCACCTTGCAGGAATTGTGGGAGAGTTTGCATGCCAAAACTATCATAAGGCCCATTTTTCAATAAATGTTGAAAGCACGCGGACCTTGATAAACTGTTGCACAGATCCTGAACTGGACTTGGTCAGAGATTTTATTTTTGCCTCCTCCTGCTCCGTCTACGGAAATGTCCAGGGATTATATAAGGAGGTTACGGAGGAAACGCCACCCGCGCCGTTATCTGCATATGCCCATGCGAAGCTTCGCTCAGAGAACATTATTCTTAATAGGGCTCATGAAATTCCTCATTTTCATCCGACGATTCTCCGGCTGACGACCGCTTTCGGATGGTCTTTACGTCCACGGCTTGATCTCGTGACTAACCTTTTCGCGTACAAAGCTTGGAAAGAGGGAAAAATCACTATTTACGGTGAGGGACACCAGTACCGTTCACTTATCCATGTTAGGGATATCGCAGAAGCATTTGTTGAGACGCTAAATGCACCCCGCTTTACTCGCAGTGGAAAAATATTTCATCTTGGAGATAACTCCAATAACAAGACAGTTAAGGAGATCGCTGAAATTGTCCGGAAATTTCTTCCCGGAACTGATATTGAATACATCAAAGACAAACCTACCGATAGACGAGATTATCAGATCAACTGCCAGAAATTGAATAATATTGTCGGCTGGAAAGCTAAATGCTCCGTAAATAAAGGAATACAGGATCTTATTGAAAAGTTTGATGCACTTGGTTGGGATTGGGAGTCCCCTGTATATAGAAACAGTTCCTTCAAATATGTATAGTAAGGTTTTTCATAAATGAAAGATCATTTCATCAAAGTTGCATCTCCACAAGTTGGTGAGGAAGAGGTTGCTGCGGTCCGGAAAGTTCTTTTGTCTGGAAATTATGTTTCCGGAGCTACGGTTGAACAGTTTGAAAAGAATTTCTCTAAATATATCGGCGTTGACTATTCCATTGCAGTAAACAGCGGGACAGCGGCCTTACACATAGCCCTGGAAGCTCTAGGTATTGGCAAAGGCGACGAGATCATTGTCCCACCGCTTACTTTCTTCGCAACAGTTTCGTCGGTACTTTTTCTCGGTGCAGTTCCTGTTTTTGCTGATATCGATTTGGATGATCTTTGTCTCTCCCCCAAAAGCACTGAAGAACATATTTCATCCAAAACAAAAGCCATCATTCCTGTGCATCTGTTCGGCACGGCCGCCAAAATGGACGATTTTTTGGCCCTGTCTGAAAAGCATGGGATCCCTGTCCTTGAAGACTGTGCCCAGGCTCACGGAACAGAATTCAACGGTAAAAAGGTAGGTGGATTCGGTGTTGCAGGTGCTTTCTCTTTTTTTGCTACAAAACATATGACTACTGGTGAAGGTGGAATGATCACAACGAACGATGCCCAGGTTGCTCGTATGGCTAAGATTATTCGCAACCATGGCATGGTTGACAGAGATACCCATGGCTATCTCGGGTTTAACAACCGCATGACTGAAATGGAAGCGGCCATGGGAATAGTTCAATTGAATAAGTTGGATATGTTGAACGAAAAGCGAATCGCCAACTCCACATATCTTATTCAGCAAATGAAAAAATTGCCTTGGGCACACGTACCAGGTCCCAACGATAATGTGAAACACACATATTTTTGGTGCCCGCTGATGGTTGACGAAAATAAAACTGATAAAAGCTTAGAAGACTTAAAACAACATCTTGTCAACAACAAGATAGGATATAGACTGAGATATATAGAGCCTCTATACAGGCAAGAAGTCATGAAAAAACTGGGGCTAGACTATTCCGGCCTTTTTTTGCCAAATGTGGAGGCTGTTGCTGGGAAGATCCTGGGGCTGCCAAATCATCCTGGACTTACTAAAGAAGATATAAACAGGATTGTTAATGTACTTATATCTTTTTAGACCGACCTTTTTAACACCGACACGGTGTGAGCCTTCAGATTAACAGCATTAAAGAACGCACAAGGATATACTCTGTAACAGGATGGCTTCCGGAAAAACAAAAATATTAGCCGGAACTGAGGAATCAATCAATGAGTGGTCTCGATACTACAACATGATAAGCCGTAAAGGCATTTATCACTGTCCTCAATATATCAAGGTCCTGCAAAAACATTCAGGCAATCCTGCAGAGCTTTTCATATTCGAAATCAATGACAACAATTTTATATATTATCCCTATTTCAAACGAAGTCTCGAAAAACTGCCGTTAGCACAGCATTGTGAATCCTTTCCCTATGGATATTTTGACATAGATTCATCATGGTATTACGGTGGACCTCTCATACAATCTAATCATCCGACAATGAACCATGAGCTCGTCACATCATTCACAATAGCTTTTTCAGACTATTGCAAAGCATCAAAGATTGTCTCCGAATTTATTCGATTTGATCCAAACCTTTTGAATTATAAATATTTCGAGAACTTGCTTCCGCTATCAAAAAATCGTGATACTGTCTATGTTGACTTGGCTCAACCTGAAGATGATATTTGGATTAAAATGGAAGGAAGGGCTAGGACTGCAATCAGAAAAGCAGAAAAGATGGGCGTTAAAGTACATGCGTCTAATAATAAAGAGAACCTTTTAAAATTTTGTGAGATTTACGCTCTGGAGATGGAAAGAAAAGCAGCCTTACCTCACTATCGATTTAGCCGGCAATTCATTAGTAGACTCTTCGATACTATCTGTGAAAGGATTCAACTCATCTACGCAGAAATCGACGGTATATTTATCAGTGGAGGTATTTTTATATATGAGCTTGGGCAAGCAGCTCATTACTTTTTGATGGCAACCCATCATGCTTACCGCCACTACCAGGCGAATAATCTTATATTATACGAAGCGATGCGCTTTTTTAAAAGCAAAGGTATCAAAATCTTCGACCTTCAAGGGGGGCGTGAAAGTGTTTTCAATTTTAAAAAATCTTTTTCCAAAAATAGAGCCCCCTTTTTTACCTCCGGAATTGTACGAAATGAAATAGTTTATGATAAACTTGTCAAATTAAAGGAAAATGATCTTGGATCCAAAGAATTAACTTTTTTCCCAGTCTACAGGGTGAAGGAAACCAACTGATCCTTTTCAGGCTTGCATAAAGTTACTTATATTTTTACATCAGACAAGTTCCAAAATCGTTGCACAAAGTCGCGAATAAATGCATCTATATTTCACAATAAACCATCTCGTTTTATAAAATCAATGTGGATATATTTGTAAATGGATACTTTGATTGATAGAAGAAATTACTGGGCCAAGCATTTTTCCCGACAGGCCATGAAATATCCGGAAGATGAAGCAAAATCTCTTGATTTTTCAAACAAAAAATTGATGAGCCAGGTCCATGATACTGTCTTGCAAGGAATCGAGCCTGAATCTGTTACAAGCATCCTTGATGCTGGAAGCGGTCTCGGAAATCTGATAGAGAGATTTGGATCTAACTTAAAGGGCGTGAATAACAAGATTGAATTTTATGGGATTGATGTTTCGTTCGAAATGTTAAAAAAATCTAATGACAAGATTTATGCCCTTCACACAAAGCCTATTTTTCTCTTAATGGATTTTATTTGTCTTGGTTTCAAGGACAGCTCTTTGGATTGCAGCATTTGTAGTGAATCAATACAATATTCTGATCCTTATGCGGCACTCGAGGAATTGATCCGGGTTACCCGTAATCAGGTCTTAATAAGTGTTCCTAATTTCTATGACAGCATAATACAAAAAGCTGTTAAGAAAAATATGGGAAGGTATAACGGTATAAAAATAGATCATTTGCTTCATTTTCTTACGAATATTAGAAAATGCGTAGGTGTTCAAGTTTATCCGCTAATTTTTTCGGAGAATCAACAAATTCATACATATAAAAAGCTGATGTTTTACGAACACTCAAAGCTGTCGTCTGTTCATATGCGTTCCGCCAACCGTTTTGTCATAAAAATCAAGTTGGATTTAGAATATGCTGAAAAAGGATAACAAGGTTTTGGTCGCTATAACCGCTCTCAACGAGGGAAAGAACTTACCTCAAATCCTGGAACAGCTGAGAGGCAAATACGATGTTGTGGTTATCGATGATGGATCGACCGATGATACCGGCAGGATAAGCAAGGCTTACGGTGCCGTTGTTTTGAGGCACCTGTGGAATTTGGGCCAGGGTTGTGCTGATATAACCAAATTCAAATATGCCACCAATATGGGTTATGACATTTTAGTTGAAATGGATGGAGATGGCCAGCATGACCCTTTAGAAATTTTTAAATTCATAGAAAAGCTGGAAAATGCAGATGCTGACATAATTCAGGGTTCTCGCATACTTGGGTCTAACTATAAAAACGCACCACTCTTTCGAAGAACATTCCTTCCATATTACACCATGCTTCTGAATAAACTTACCGGTTACAATCTGACCGATTGTATGTGCGGTTTTAGGGCTTACAATGTTAAGGTAATCAGAAACATTCAGGATGTCTTTGACCAGATATTGGAACCGCAATACCTGGCCGCTGAAGCGCTTATTCGATTTTCAAAAAATGGGCTGAATATAGTAGAGGTGCCTATTAATCTAAAGGATAGAAAAACGGGAAGATCCTACAAAGGATTTGTGAGGTATGGATTAGGTATACTAAGGGCCATCATTAGAACCCTATTGGATAAGAATCTTAGCAAAGGTCCGATTACGAATTAAAATGTTCAGAGGTTTTAAATCATGAAAATTACAACTTTGACAGTCCTATTTTTGTTCTTATCATGTCTTGCCATATGGAGAATTGCCCTGAATCTTAAGCGTGAAAGCATTGGCATTCGTTCCGCTCTCATATGGATAGCATTATGGCTAAGCATCGGAGTCTTTGCTATTTTTCCTAATTTGCTTAATACGGCAATGCGTTTAGCACAGATGGAAAGCAGAATATTTTTTATCCTCGTTCTAGCGGTATTTATACTTTTCGCCCTTGTCTTTAATCTGGTCTCCCGAATGGACACCATGCAACGAAA
>CAZUHR010000226.1:0-5710 GCA_964620335.1 uncultured Desulfobacteraceae bacterium | reverse complement strand
TAATCTGATGCCATCCATTATTGAGGCGGTCAAAGCCTATGCCACAGCGGGTGAAATCATTGGGGTGATTCGGAAAGCACGCGGCCTGAGTTATGATCCGTTAGAAACGATTGATTGTCCCTTTGATTTCGAATGAGAGGATATCACCTTCAGGTGGCGGGGTAATTCCATTTAAAACAAGAGGTGTAGAATATGGGTAAAAGGCAGGGAATTAAAGTTCTCATTTCCGTAATCGGCCTCGACGGACATAGCACGGGCGCTGAGATCGTATGCAGGATCCTTATGGACGCTGGGATGGAAGTGGTATATCTGGGAATCTATCAGACGCCGGAGATGATTGTCCAGGCGGCCATTCAGGAGGATGTGGATGTAATTGGGATAAGCAGCCACGCCTCAAACTACGACCAAATTGTTGAACTGTTGAATTTGCTGAAGAAAAATAATTTAGACGATATCTGCGTCATCTGCGGAGGAACCATTCCGAAACATCATATGCAGAAACTAAAGAAAGAAGGCGTATCTGAGATTTTTCCGCCTCAAACTACTTCAGAGTCCATTGTCAATTTTATTCTTCAAACACAGAAAACAGCTGCGGGAGGATAGCCGGTGAGGTAAGAGATCAACGCCGCCCAACCCGCCTCTCCTCCTTCAACAGAGTACCCGACCTCAAGAGAGCTTATCTCCAGTCGTCTGGTCAGTTCTTCAGGCGACTTGCCTAAATTCTTCACTTCTTAAAGCCGAAAATCCCCATCAACTTACTTTTTTACCAGTCCCCCCTCCCCCGGCCTGTGGGAAGAGCGGCAAAACGCGGGTCAGGTGGGCTCCCTCGGAATGTGGCAGATCCCGAGTACTACTATTTTAACAGCCATTCCAATGCGGATTTTTGATCATTAAATATTGAGAATGCATAGCCGCGATTCACACACACTGTTTCCAAGAAATTGAAGAATTCTTTATGTTCTGGTTTGACAACCTCAGCAACCTTTATCCCATGAATCACTCCGATTTCTTTAAATTGTTTTGGGCGTTGATAAACTTCTACTGTTTCCCCTGAGACTGAATTAATATTCTTATGATCTATTAATACCTTTTTGATTTTATTTTTACTCAAAGCTATAGCAATCGCCTTCGCCATATCTAGTGATCCGCTTCTATCCGCAACACCACTAGTAACTATCTCACCATATTGGTTTTCTTCTTTTATCGTAATAGTCCATTCCATGTTTATGCCCACCAAAATATTATAATGCTGCATGTCTTTAACGGAATTACGGCAAAAACATATATTTTGATGATTTGACGATAAAATATTCAATACGCCAAAATTCATAATAAATTCAATATAATAAGCATTGTATTCTAAAAAATATAAATTTTGAAATATTAAGACAGTACTTCCTGGTCAGGCATTTCCGGGCCTTCCAGGAAGGTGATAAGCAGATTTTGAGGTGAGGTATCATGATGCGCCTTTTTTCTAGAAAGGGGAATTGTTTAATGTATAGATATGAATTTTAGGATAAGCTAATAGCGCAGGATGTCAAGTGAAATGAGCCTTGTTAGCAAAATTTAGGCAAATTTTGATTTAATGCACAAAAATATGTGCATAAAAATATCAAATGCACAAAAAACTGTGGATTAAGGCAAACAAATGCACAGAAAATTGTGCAAGAAAAACGAAGGCTATGAAATGTACAAAAAAATGTGCATTGATTTATTTGCTTAAGACTGTTTTAAAAGAACGGGAGGTTAGATTGGAGGGAGTGGAGTTTTAAATGCTGAAGCAAGTAACAAAGAATATTTACCTTGTTGAGGGAAAAAGCAATAGTTGTTTTTCCTCCGGAAAGGCTCTGGAGGCCGATTGAATCAAAAGAGACAAGCGTTTCCGTTTTCACGAAAGAGGGGTGTACTAGAACGGGGTATTGCAGAGGAGTTTGCCATGGATAGTAAAGGAATTGAGCGAGAGGTTGCGTTACCCGGTCTTTTTTATGGTTATGTCATCGTCTTTGCGTCCTTTTTGATCATGATTGTGATGTGGGCTGTCTATTATTCGTTCGGCGTATTTTTCAAGCCGATACTAAACGAATTCGGATGGAGCAGCGCCATGACATCGGGTGCGTTCTCCCTGTCTTCCCTTATCAGCGGCTTGCTTACCATTTTTATTGGTGTCCTTACAGATAAGATTGGTCCACGCAAAGTAATGTCCCTCACCGGATTCCTTCTAGGTCTGGGTTATATCCTCATGTCAAAAGTTTATTCGGCCTGGCATATATACCTTTATTTCGGGGTTATCATCGGCGCGGGCATGGGCGGGTCCTTTGTTCCTCTCATGACAACCGTAGCCAGGTGGTTTGAAGACAGGAGAGGCCTGATGACCGGCATTGTGGCGGCCGGCATAGGGATCGGAGCCTTTGTCGGGCCGCCCGTTTCCACTCGTCTTATAGGTGCCTATGGCTGGCGTATATCTTTTTTAATACTTGGCATCACGGTTTTGGCCCTTGTTTTTCTGTCGGCCCAGTTACTCAAACGTGATCCGGCAGAGACCGGTGCCGTCCCATACCGAGGCGAAAAAGGTGGTCAAGTGGGATTTCAGGGGGTGGATGAAGGGCTCTCCACGGGTCAGGCCCTTCATACCTGGCAGGCATGGGTGCTTTTGAGTATGATTGTATGTTTCGGATATAGTGTATTTGCCATCATGGTCCATATTGTACCCCATGCCATGGAGCTTGGTATATCCTCCTCCAGGGCTGCCGGCATCCTGGCCGCAATAGGAGGGGTGAGCATTATCGGCAAAGTGGCGATGGGCAGGGCGGTTGATATCATCGGGAGCCGAAAGGTCTTTATGATCGGCTTTATCATAATGTCTGCAACCCTTTTCTGGCTGGGATCAGCCAAGCTGGTCTGGGGCCTCTATATCTTCGCCTGTTTCTTTGGTTTTGCCTATGGGGGCTGTGTCGTGTCAGAATCACCTTTCGTAGCTGAACTCTTTGGATTGAGGTCTCATGGTTCGATCATGGGACTTGTTGGGGCCAGTTTTACATTCGGAGGGGCCATCGGCCCCTTTCTCACAGGCTATATATTTGATGTGACCGGTGCCTATTTGGTGGGGATCCTGGTGTGTGTCGCCCTCTGTCTGGTCGGCTTTTTTTTGGCCACCCTTTTAAAGCCTGTAGGCCGTAAACTTGGGTGAGACCATTGATTCGTCAAAGGGACGCTGAAGGGATTGTGTGGGAGATGAAAAAATATTTCAGGATCATTACCCTTGGTTGTAAGGTAAACCAGTATGTTTATATAGGGGATCAAGCTATCTAATTCCTTGACGGTCCAAATAAAACACCTCAACCTCACCCAAAATAATGCAAGAACCTACTTTTCCATAAAACTGCAAATTTTTTAAAATATCAATCGGTTAGCTGAACAGCCTGCATCCAAATCTGCTGTATTAATACAATTTTGTCTTAAAAATTTATTGAATATACAATAATGTAGATGCATTCAACTGTAAAGGCAATTTTAATTATTGTAAACTAATGATTATTTATGAATACTAAACTAAACTGTGCAGGCACGGATCTTGCGAAGTTAGTCCCCAATAAAAAAAGGGGGGGAAGATTTATGAATACCGGAGACACTGCCTTTATCTTGGTTTCTGCCGCTCTAGTCATGCTCATGACGCCTGGGCTTGCAATGTTTTATGCAGGGATGGTGCGAAGCAAAAACGTCTTGGGAACCATCATGCAGAGTTTTATTATTATCGGTGTGATAAGCCTTGAATGGATCCTGTGGGGTTACAGCATGACCTTTGGGCCAGACAAATTTGGAATTATCGGTGGATGGGAATGGTTCGGACTAAGGGACGTCGGCATGACACCCCACGCCGTATATGCCTCTACGGTGCCTCACCAGGTGTTCATGATTTATCAATGCATGTTTGCTGTTATCACCCCTGCTCTGATTACCGGTGCCTTTGCCGAAAGGATGAGATTCGGGCCGTTTCTCCTATTCAGCCTCTTGTGGGCCACCTTTGTGTATAATCCACTTGCCCACTGGATATGGGGTGACGGGGGGTGGCTTGGTCGTCTAGGAGCGCTCGACTTCGCAGGGGGTATCGCGGTTCATTTAAGCTCCGGTGTGGCTGCATTGGTCGCAGCCATCATATTAGGGAAACGAAAAGGCTATGGTTCTGAGGAACTTAAGCCTCACAACCTGCCGATGACACTGCTGGGGGCCGGAATCCTCTGGTTCGGCTGGTTCGGCTTCAACGCAGGGAGTGCTTTGGCAGCAAGTTCACTTGCCGGCAGTGCTTTCGTGGCCACGCATATCGCAGGCACGACCGGGGCGTTGGCCTGGATCGCAGTGGAGTGGAAGATACGCGGCAAGGCAACAACTCTGGGAGCTGCCAGTGGTGTAATCGCTGGGCTTGCAACAGTGACACCGGCATCGGGTTTTGTGGGTCCCATAGCGGCTGCCGTTATTGGTGTTCTCGCTGGAACCGGCTGTTACCTTGCTATCATGGCAAAAGATAAATTTGGGTATGACGACAGCCTCGATGTTGTCGGCATACATGGTGTTGGAGGGATTATCGGACTCCTCGCAACCGGCTTTCTCGCAAGCACCGCCATAAATCCCGATGGTGCAAACGGCCTCTTTTTCGGAAACCCCTCCCAGCTGGGCATTCAGCTTATTGCAGTGCTGGTCACAATTGTATACACATTTATAGTAAGCTACCTCCTTTTAAAGATAGTTGATAAACTGTTTGGATTACGCATCCCGGAAAGTGATGAAATAAATGGTTTGGATTTGAGCCAGCATGATGAAACAGCTTACAGTTTCTAGGCATGCTAACTGAATAAGGAGCCAGGACCATGAAAAAAATAGAAGCAATTATCAAACCCTTTAAGCTCGATGATGTTAAAAAGGGACTCTCTAAGCTGGGGATTCAGGGTATGACTGTTAGTGAGGTCAAGGGGTTTGGGCGCCAGCGGGGGCACAAGGAGGTTTACCGCGGAGCCGAATACCAGATTGACTTCGTTTCCAAGATAAAAATTGAAACGGTTGTGGATACATCAATGGTGCCCGAAGTGATTAAGATCGTGAAGGAAAAGGCATATACGGGAGATATCGGGGATGGAAAGATCTTTATCGTACCTGTTGAAGAGGCCATAAGAATACGTACAGGGGAAACCGGGAAAGACGCGCTTTAGATAGACGAAAAAACCTGTCTTTTCTCCTTTTTGATATGAAAATTGAAGGTTCACACCCTAACAATAAGGGAAAAAGCGGTCATATTACAGATATATCAAATGGTAAGTTTGGTCCAACCTGATTCCAATCAATCATCTCACGTTTTAATCCTCTATCAACACTTTTGATTGTGCATCAAGTATCACGAGTGGACCCCTTTTTTATATTTTATCATAGGCGACCCCATCCCGATGAAAAGACTTCCCGAAGACCTGTCCGAATTTTTGAATTTGACATTTTGGTCATAATGGTCATAATGGTCATAAATGGAGGCCGATAATGGATAAAAACATATCAGTGGCTGAAGCAAAAGCCACATTCTCAGAATGCATCCGACAGGTGGAAGCTGGTTCATCCGTTGTCATTACCAGGCATGGCAAGCCGGTTGCCGCGCTCGTCCGTCCCGATGACCTGGAACACCTTGAGCGTTTGAGAAAAGCAGGGCCGGAAAGCGGACTTGCCAGCATTG
>CAZUHR010000225.1:0-5734 GCA_964620335.1 uncultured Desulfobacteraceae bacterium | reverse complement strand
TAATTAGAAAAAAGAAAGGAAATCAGATATGAATTTAAAACCGGAAAAAATTGACGACCTTGACCCCGAAAAACGAAAGGCTGTCATGGAAAGATCAATGGAAGACATCTCGTCAATCTACGAAGATGTCCGCAAGATTGTGGAAGATGTCAAGAAACGCGGCGATGCTGTTGCCCTTGAACATTACCGGAAGCATAAGGGCAGTATTTCCAAAGCCGACCTGGAAGTCACCAAAGAAGAGATCGATGAGGCTTATAAGCAGATAAAACCTGAGGTGGTTGACGCCTTGAAAACAGCTGCCCGTAACATAACCCGTTTCCACAGGGCCCAAATCGAGCGCGAAATGTGGTCCATAGAGGTAAGAGATGGGATCTTGGCCGGTCGCATTACAAGGCCTATGGATATTGTTGGATGTTATATTCCTGGTGGTACAGCAGCCTACCCCAGTTCCGTCCTTATGACCGTCCTGCCCGCCAAGGTCGCCGGTGTGGGTCGGATCGTGGCCGTAACCCCTCCCAATAAAGGGATGGTGGCAAACCCCGCCACACTGGTCAGTGCAGATATTGCCGGATGCGACCGGATTTTCAAAGTCGGAGGCCCAT
This sequence comes from uncultured Desulfobacteraceae bacterium, assembly GCA_964620335.1. Taxonomy (GTDB): domain Bacteria; phylum Desulfobacterota; class DSM-4660; order Desulfatiglandales; family Desulfatiglandaceae; genus JAFDHL01. The sequence continues at coordinate 5,132 of CAZUHR010000225.1, read as the reverse complement.
GGGGTGTCTCAGGGCTCGCATTTGGCACGGAGACTATGCCGAGGGTAGACAAGATAGTGGGTCCGGGAAACAAGTATGTTACGGCTGCCAAGATGCTGGTATATGGTCAGGTAGACATTGACTCCCCGGCCGGGCCCAGTGAAGCTCTTATCCTGTCTGATGAAACCGGGGACCCTGAATTGATCGCCGTTGACTTCCTGTCCCAGGTGGAACATGATCCTGATTCTGCGGCTGTACTCGTCACCACATCGGAGAAAATCGCAGAGGATGTCTGTGATATCATAAACAGCGAATTCGATACACTCCCGAGAAAGGAGATCTTTGAGTCCTCACTTTCCAAGCACTCCTATGTGTTGACGGCTAGAGATATGGACCAGGCAATTGAATTCACCAATGAATATGCCGCCGAACATTTGCAGATTCTGACTCAAGATCCTTTTATTACACTGAATAAAATAAGGCATGCAGGGTCCATTTTCCTTGGCCCCTATGCACCGGTTCCCGTGGGTGATTATGCCTCTGGGACCAACCATGTCCTGCCGACCGGCCAATGTGCCAGGATGTTTTCAGGTCTGTCGGTGGACGATTTTATAAAAAAACCCACATTCCAGTATCTGAGCCGGAAAGGCCTTGAAGATCTGAAAGATGTGGTTGTCACCTTGGCTGAGGAGGAAGGACTTCCTATGCATGCAAGGGCAATAAGGGCAAGATTCAAGTGAATAGTGAACAGTAAATAGTTAATATTTCACAAACATAAGTCAGAATTCAGTGGACAGAATACAGGACAAAAAACAATCTCACACAGAGCTCGCAGAGACGCAGAGTTCAGTGTATTGTCTGCAAAAATAGACAAGATCTACAGGATTAGAAGGATTTCAGAGGTATAAAGGCTGTTTCAAAGACATCACAAAGTGATGGTCCGGATGGTATTTCATCCGGACTCATGAGGAGGCGTCATCGTGAGTAAAAGCAAGTTGGCTTGTTTTTACTTCCGATGAACCTCCACATATCTTTGAAGCAATGTGACCTTTGCTTATCGGTGCCAAGCATTGATCCCGCTACCTGGGCCCGCCGTCAGTATGGCGGGTTAGAGACTGTTTTCTAGTTTTTAGGTTCTTATGATCTCCGTGTCTCCGTTTACTTCTTGCCTCGCCGTAGCTTTATGCATAGGCGGCTGTGAGAGACAATCTTTTACAAAAAAATCCTAAAAATCCTTTTAATCCTGTCAAATAAAAAGTAGCCAATCCGCCGGAGGGGGACAAGTACCGAGTACCCGGTACGTATTACCAAATACCCAATACCGGGTACCCCGCAACCTGTAACGCGCAACGGCATCACATGCCGGCTGACGGATGACAGCTTTATATCCTTGATATATGAAGCAAGAGATGCTAAACACCTTTTGCTTGAATAGATTATTGCGGAATCCCTTTTTCGAGTCCTGCAGTAAAAGATTGATGAAGGATTCTCTACAGACGGAATCGGCAAACGGCTTTTTGAAAGGAGGTTCTTTAAATGGCTGTCATAAGAGGTTACAACATGCCCGACGAGCTTTATTATCATAAAGACCACGCGTGGGCACGAGTGGAAGGAACTAAGGTAACGGTGGGTATGCACGACATGTTCCAGAAGGAATCGGGCGATATTGTATTCGTTGACCTTCCTGAAGAGGAAGAAGAGGTGGAACAGGGAGAAGTCTGCGGAAAGATTCAATCCAGGAAATGGATAGGCAAGCTGGTTGCCCCGGTATCCGGGGAAATAGTGGAAATAAACGAAGAACTGGAGGAAGATACAAGCCTGATCAACAACGACCCCTATGGTGAAGGCTGGATCCTGGTGATTGAGGCCAGCAACCTGGATGAAGAGCTTACTACTCTGTATCATGGTGAGTCGGTTGTTGGTTTTATAGAAAGTGAACTGGAGGTTGTTGAAGCGGAAAAGGCAAAGGCATAAGAACAAGCATTAAGCAATTAGCTTTCAGCCCTCAGCTAAAACCTTTCACTGGAATGCATGATTTTTAAAGGCTAAGGCTCATTGCTGACTGCTGACCTCTGATTGCTTGCGGCAAAGATACAATGTCTACCCACTGGCGTCTTTTTAAAGATCCTTCAAGGTCCGTCACCACCGCAGAAGGTCTTGCAATGGATGACACCCTGCCCCTGGCGGTGGCATACAACCACTCCCCGCCAATACTCCATCTCTATACCTTTATACCTTCTGTGAACGTCGGCAAGTATCAGGATATTGAGGCAGCCCTGAAGCTGGACAGGTGCAGGGCGCAAGGGATAGAGTTCAGTCGAAGGAGTACCGGAGGGGGAACCGTGATTATGGGGCCCGACGTCGTGGCCCTGGGCCTGGGAATCAATGTGGATTATCCGGGCCTCAAAAAGGGGGTTGGAGGAGTATTTGAGTCGTTGAGCATTGTCCTCATAAAGGCCCTTAAAAAAATCGGTATAAAGGCATATTTTCAGCCGAAAAACGACCTTGAGGTAGGGGGTAAAAAGATCGCCGGGCTCTCTGCCGCATCAGAGGCCGGAAAAAGTCTTCTCTTTCATACGAGTTTGCTGGTGGATTTTGATGTCGGTGTGATGACCGATATTATGAATACCCCTCTGATTAAGCTCAAGGACAAGGGTTACAACTGCTTCAGCCAGCGAATGACAACGGTGAGACGGGAACTGGGCCGGGATATCCCTGTAGACGAAGTAATGAAGGCCATTGAAGGGGCCTTTGAAGAGGAATTCAACATCCGTTTCAAGGTTGATGCCCCGGACGAATGGGAAAAAATGACTATCCAGCGTTTCATTGAGGAAAGATATACAAATCAGGAATGGATTTTCTCTCACAGACACCCCAGGTCCAGGATGGGCATAGGACAACTCAAGACAAACGCAGGCCTTTTGGAGGTCTATCTTTCTCTATCCGGTGCTTCCATAGAAAATGTCCTGATCACAGGAGATTTCTTTTCCACAAGTGAAGACCTGCATTGCCTCGAGAATGCCCTTAAATGGACTTCCTCAAGAAAGGAGAGTATAGAGAAAAACCTCTCCTCCGTATGGCATAATGACATGATTTACGGTCTGGATGTGCCGACCCTCACAGAAGCCATTCTCAGGGCAAAGGAAAATCAAGTAAGACTCTGACCCTTCTCTCACAGAGGTCTCAGAGTCACCCGCCTTCGCCGAGGCTACGGCGTGCCAGGCAGAGAAAACGAAATCAGACAGGATCCACAGGATTAAACGGATATTACAGGGCTTAAGGTATTGTGACCTCTACTTGCTGGCGCGAAGCATTTTTTAATGCTCAGCGTCTCTGAGAGCTGTGCGATAGAATATCTTTTATAAAAATATCCTGAAAATCATGTTAATCCTGTCTAAAAAATAATGATGAAATCCGCTGAAAAAAAACAGAGCCCCGAAGTCGCCAAAATGAGCCAGGCCACGGCCATTTCTCTAGGACTGATAAGGGGTAGGATGTACCGGGGTGCCGTAAACAGGTGCGTAAACCTCCTTATGCATTACCCTGAAGGGTGTTCGGCCAACTGCGCCTACTGTGGACTTGCAAAGAAGCGCCCGGGAACCTACACGGACAAGAGCTTTATACATGTGGCATGGCCTGTCTTCCACATGGATGAAATAATAGAGGCTGTCAACAAGGCGCCCGCCTACGTGAAGAGGACCTGTATTTCCATGATCACCAACGGGAAGTGCCGTCGGGCCACTTTGGAGATAACCCGGCGGTTGAAAGATGAGACATCCCTTCCCATATCTATTCTCATCAGCCCAACCATCCTGAACGAACATGACGTTGTTGAAATGAAGAACAGCGGGGCCGATAAAATAGGCGTGGCCATAGATCTCGCCACGCCGGAATTATTTGATAAGTACCGGGGCAAAGGTGTCTCCGGTCCCCACAAATGGGAGAAATACTGGGATATCCTTGAAAAGGCCATTGAGATTTTCAAATACCCCAACGTGGGAGCGCATCTCATGGTGGGAATGGGAGAAACGGAAGAGCAAATGGTAACTCTGATGAACAGGCTCTGGCAGATCGGTGTGGAGAACCACCTTTTTTCCTTTTTTGCAGAGGAAGGCTCCAGACTGGCTGACAGGCCCCAACCACCATGGCCCACCTATCTCAGGATTCAACTGGCGCGTTACATTATCGAAGAAAAGCTGGCCGATAGCCGGGATATGGGTTTTGACCGGAAAGGCCGAATAGTTGACTTCGGCCTGGCTTCGGACCTGCTGGCGAGCGTTATCGGATACGCTAAACCTTTTATGACCACCGGATGCTCGGGACCGGACGGAGAGGTGGCCTGCAACCGCCCCTTTGGGAATTGCCTTCCCGATATCAGGCAGTGGAACTATCCCTACATGCCCAATGAAGAGGAGCTGGGGCTTATCCGGCAAAATATCTTTGAGTTTGATTGAAACTTTTGAAAAAATCGTATCCCCGTTTTAACCGCAGAATGCCATGCACGCTTTCGTAAAATTGACCCATTTGTAAGAAATTTTTTGCTCGATCGTTTTCTCTCGATTGGGCACAAGGACTTAGCTCAGCATACTCTGTGTCTCAAGCGAACTGCCAAAGGCTGATAAAGCGGGCGGTGAGATTTGGGTTGCCAAAAAACATTTTGACAAGTACACTGAGAGCTGTTAGGAAACATGTCTTTTATCCGGGCCGTTAGCTCAGCTTGGTAGAGCAGCGGACTTTTAATCCGTTGGTCGTGAGTTCGATTCTCGCACGGCCCACCAAAAAAATGAATCCATGAGAACCATTGGGATTTTATTCCCGGCGGTGACCATTTATTACGTCCCCATCGTCTGGTTTAGCCAGTCGGAGCGAAGCGGAGATCCCGCATTGCGGGGGTCCGGGACATCCCGCTTTGCAAGCGGGACAACACCGGGGCAAGAAGATTTGACCTCGGGGAGCATAAAAACACAACAAAATATAAGGACTATTGGGATTTTATTCCCGGCGGTGACCATTTATTACGTCCCCATCGTCTAGCCAGGTCCAGGACACCGGCCTTTCACGCCGGCAACACCGGTTCAAATCCGGTTGGGGACGCCAATCTGCCTTCAGGAGGACTCATCGAATACTCGATGGGTCTTTTTTTCGTCGGCGTG
>CAZUHR010000224.1:0-5775 GCA_964620335.1 uncultured Desulfobacteraceae bacterium | reverse complement strand
GAAAAAAGCGACAAGTTCCAACTCCGTGCTGATCTTGCTATGTACGAAGCCAAGGCTGCTGGCGGTAACCGCACCGTGCGTGCCAGTGAAGAGATCGGGATGAAAGGTCAAAACGGTTCAGACTTATACCTGAAGCGATGATACTCGCAAAAATAGAAATTTTTCTGTGAACAATCAATCTAGCAAAAGCAGACTAACTGCGCCGTGTGCCCCACCCCCCTTTTAGATCAAAAATGTACGCCGCTCCCTCATCATCGTGGGCTGTGTCATATCCGCACGCACCGACAATGGCATTGTCAACAACCTTCAAAAAGGGGCAGGAACTAAATGAATAATCTGGAGAATGCTTTAAGGTGGCTTTTAAAAAGTAGCGAGCTTGCAAGTTGCCTTGCCTTAGTCCTTGGCCGTGCCTCTAAAATGGGCAGGATATCCTATCAAGAGGTTGACAAAGTAGTTAATGATAAGGCTGAGGATGTTCTGCTTTTAGGCAGTGAATGGAGACTGCTTCTTCCGGTTAGAACTGTTAAGAGCGCTGCCTGGGAAGATCGGCTGCTTCTCTGTAAACCCGAAGAATCTTACGAGGTACCCAATATTATTAGGTACATCGTGGAAGGTTCCGGCAAGACAGGGTACTGGAATACTTCGGATGCGATAATCAGGCTTTTCAAGGAAATGGGTGAGCCAGCCTGGGAGAGAATGCCGAAATTGATTGAGCGATTGGGAGAGAAGGCTATAGATCACAGGATTTCCGCGGCTCAGATAAGGAAAACATGCATCGAATTAGGTATGGAAAATAGGGTTGATATGCTTATAGCTGGGCTAAAGGGAAGCGGGGTAATGAGTCCGAAGCTTGGTTCATTTGCTGAAGTAAACAGAGAAGGATCACCCCTTTATGAACTTAATCCATCTCTTTATATAAAAAGGACAATAAATTGATTACAAGAGTAATTCAGACTGTTAAATTGTAGGATTCAACTTAACCTGTTACCTTTTGTCCCCCTTCTCCAATTTTCGTCGCTTTTCATCTCTCACGTCTCGTCTCAAGAGTTTTCCTGCCTTGGATTTGGGGAGCATATCCCTATACTCAATATATTGGGGAACCTTCTAGGGGCCAAGTTTATCCTTGCACTAGTCGGTAGGGAAGGGCACTTCAAAAAATCAGGTTGACACGGAAGATGATTTCCTATTCTCTTTATGATGGATATGAAAAATAAAAAAGAATCAATTCATTTGGGCGGTACTGCGCGGAGTCCGGAAGATGTGGTGGCACTTCATGAACTGGGGCTTCAATTTGCTGAGATCCCGATTATGGATCCAGGCAAAATCTCAACCCTTAAAAAAACCTATAGAGATTTGAGTAAACGAACCGGTCTCTATTACCTGTGCCACGGTCCCCGGGAAGGGGATCCTAATGACACCGAGACCCTTGAAGCCTCATATCTCCCCAAGCTGATCCGGGTTCTATGCGTCATGAGCGATCTGGATATGCGGCTTTTGACAATACATCTCTGGATGGATCCACGTTTTGTTAGCCGGAAGGCGATTTCTTACAAGATTGGGTTACTCAATAGGTTTATTCATCATGGCCGCGAGGCCGGGATTGAAATCTGCCTTGAAAACCTGAGCGAAACCGCAACCCACCTGTCGGACGTTTTTAAGTTTTTACCCCATTTAAATCTGACCCTGGACATTGGACATGCCCAGCTTCTCTCAACTCAAAATACCAGTTACGGGTTTATTGAAAGATTTCCCGAAAGGATTAAACATGTCCACATTCATGACAATCGTGGTGGTGATTCGCCTGATGACGACCTTCATCTTCCTGTAGGGAAAGGAATTATTGACTTTGAAAGAATATTTCGGAAATTGGAGAGCATCGGATACCACGGAACCTTTACATTCGAACTGAGGCCAGCGCAGATAAAGACATGTCTTACTTATGTCAAAAAACTACTGCTCATGCCGTAAGAGAGTGAGAGGCAATGCTCGAACATACCTTTGTCCACATTCAGGGGCTTGGCACTAAAACCGAACAGAAACTCTGGCAGTGCGGTATCAGGACCTGGAACGATTTTTTAAGACATGAGGGAACGGTCTTGTCTTCGGGCCGTGATGAATTCATCAAACAGGAACTTGAATCCTCAATAGAACACCGTGAGGACATCCGGTTTTTCAGGGACCGCCTGACCTCAGGCCACATGTGGCGACTTTTCAAGGCTTTTGAGGAAAAGGCGGTGTACCTGGATATAGAAACGAGTGGAGGTTACCAGGGGGTTGAGGAGATCACGGTTATAGGGATCTATGATGGCAGTAAGGTCCAAACATTTGTAAATGGAATCAATTTAGATGAATTTGAAATTGCAATCTCGGAGTACGATCTGATTATTACCTTTAACGGAACCAGCTTTGACCTGCCAATTATTCGTCGCTGGTTCAGGAACATCTCATTACCGACCGCACATATTGATCTCCGGTTCTTATTAAAAAGGCTGGGTTACACAGGAGGCCTTAAGAAAATCGAAAAAGCTCTCGGGCTTATGCGGTCCCCCGAAATTAACGGCATGGACGGGTATGAAGCGGTTCTTCTATGGAAGGCCTACCAGTGGGGTGACAGGAGCGCCCTTGATACATTAATCCAATACAACACCGCTGATATAGTAAACCTTAGACCATTAATGGAGATGGGCTATAAGGAAATGAAGAGATTGGTGTTCTTGTCCTGCTTTTAGAGATAAGGATCCCTCAATGCTTTCTTGTAGATCTTACCGGAACCCGTCTTGGGAAGTTCACTTAAAAGATCAACGCTCTTGGGAGCCTTGTAATGGGCCAGGTTCTCTTTGCAAAATGCGATGATTTCTTCCTCACCCACCCTGCAGCCATCTTTCAGAACCACGCATGCCTTGACTGCTTCACCCCAGTGGGCATCAGGTACGCCAACCACGGCCGCCTCCAGAATATCCGGGTGCGTATAAAGAACATTCTCTACTTCAGTGGAATAGACATTCTCACCACCTGTTATGATCATGTCCTTCTTCCGATCAACAATATTGACATACCCTTCACTGTCAACCACGGCCATGTCCCCTGTATAAAGCCAGCCATCCTGGATGGCCTTTTCCGTTTCTTCTGGAAGATTCCAGTATCCGGGGGTTACGATGTCTCCCTTGACAATGATTTCACCTACCTGTTTATCGTCTTTAGCTACCTCATTGCCTTGATCGTCCACGACCTTGAGATTTACATTTATGAATTCCCGTCCCGTGCGAGCCTTGTATCTTAACTGACCTTCCCACGGTAGTTCTCTAAGGTGCTTTTTGAGAATGGACAGGGTCAAATAGGGACTTGTTTCTGTCATGCCGTATGTCTGGATATAATCACACTTGAAGGCTTCAATGATCTTTCGCACGGTTTCGGGAGCAATGGATGCACCTCCGCTTAAAATTACCCTCAAACTTGAATAATCGAATCTGCCCACATCGGGATGGTTGACCATCATATTGAGCATGGTCGGGATAAGGTTGCTGAGGGTAATCTTTTCCTGCTCAATCAGACGAAGCACTTCTTTAGGATCAAAGGCGGGTATCAATATATGCTTTCCTCCAACCCAGGTTATGGCAAAGGTAGCCCAAGCATCGGCTAAGTGAAAGAGGGGGGCCACATGAAACCAGTGATCACTGTCAGTTAAATGGAGTTCTGCTATTGTGCCCAGTGCATGTGTTTTTACATTCTTATGTGTCAGCATGACACCTTTGGGACGACCTGTTGTTCCACTTGTGTAGTAAAGGTGAGCAATGTCTTCATCTTTTATGTTTAGCTCGGGAGGAGGCGTTTTTGATTGTTCTTTTAGGAAAGCCTCATAATCCAGATCCATGGATCCTAATCCGCTTCCCGTTGACCTCTGGGTCAAGATTATCTTTTCGATATGCGGAACCATTTCTTGAAGACCCACTGCTTTATCACGGAAGGTATTTTGGGCAATTAATATTCGCGGCTGGCTGTCGTTTAAGATCGTGGTAAGTTCTTTTATAGAGAGCCTGAAGTTGAGCGGAACCAGAATGACACCCAGATGGGCTGCGGCAAAATATACCTCAAGAAACACATGGCTATTTTCATGAAGAATTGCGACACGATCGTTTCTCTTGGTGCCTATCCTTATAAAGCCGTTTGAAAGCTGCCAGACACGTTCCGCAAAACCCCTATAGTCCATTCTGATGTTGTTGCAGACTATGGCCTCCCTTTCAGGAAATAATTTGACTGCCTTTGGAAGAAGTTCGTTTAATGGCATGGTCTTCTTTTATTAAATGTCAGGATAGAATCAGCGCAGAGAAGAATTGCTATGGTCTTACCGGCTATATTGATTTCATTAGCTCATCTATTAAATTCAGATCAGGAATCCCGGCCTGTGCTCCTAGCTTTTTACACTTGAGGGCGGCCGCTGCCGAGGCAAAACGCATGCATTCGGGCATTTCCCATTCTTGAAGTAATCCGTATATGTAAGCCCCATGGTACACGTCCCCCGCCCCTGTGGTATCTACTGTGGTAACCGAAAAGGCCTCCTGCCTGAAGATTCCCTGATCATTTAGGCCAATGCTGCCATCTGCCCCCATTGTTACGACCACATCGGAAGGGCCAAACTCCCGCAGTGCGGGAAGTGCTGTCTCAACCGAGGCTCCAAGACCTACTAAAGAGGTCGCAAACAGTTCGCATGCAATAAGAATATCAACAAGTTGAATGAGTTCCTTAGAACCTTGCCTCATGGTTCCCCCATCCATTACCACAGTCATTCCAAGCTCTTTTGCCTGTTGGGCTGCGAACATGCACGCCTCGACCATAAGGCCATCAATGTGTAAAACCCGGGCATTCGGAAAAAGACTCAGATCCACGTCGCTGGGCGTTAGATGGGGAACACTTCCCCTGTGCCATAATATAGTGCGTTTTCCACTTTTTTGGTTAACAGCGATAAAAGCAAACTGGGAGGTGTAACCCTTGGTTATCTTCAGGCAGGATATGCCCACCTTTTCTTTTTTCAGGTTTTTCAGAATTTCATCGCCAAAAAAATCATCCGATACGGACCCTAAAAATGAGGTCTGAACACCCAGGCGGGATAGGGTAATAAGCGCTGTGGAGGCCGGGCCCCCACAGCGCATGTACAGATCGGTCAGTTCCAATTTGCCGTCTTCCGCTGGATAGAATGGGGTCACACCCAGGTAATCAACACATGCCTGTCCCAAGCCAACCACCTGAATTCCTTGCATATTGCTCATGACTGTTTCAATGGGTATATTTACAGTTTTTCCAGTTCCTCAGTTACTTTGGCAATATGGTCTTTTAGCTTTTTATTTAAGGGTGATGATGGATATTTATCAAGCAGTGCATTAAGTATTTCATAGGATGATCGGAGGTATTCCTCCTTCTTTGCCGGATCCTGAGTATCTCTTGCAGCCAAAAAGAGCTTTGCGGCCCTGTTTCTTTCACGGTTAATCAACCTCTCAATGGCCTGTTCCCTAAGCTCTCTGATCTCACGACTGCCTTCCTCTTGAGCTTCCAGGGCACTCAGGTTTGATATGGCCTCTTCTAATTGTTCGTTGTCAAGGAGTTTTCGGGCCAGTTTCAGGGTTTCCTCCCGCATTGAAATTGAGGCAATTTTTTCTTCAATGTATTTTTCCTCTGCAAGTTCAACGCTCTTGATTGCCTGCTCCAACACCTCAATCTCGGCGCCGGACTGGGCCTCGTCTCTTTTCGATACCAGCAAATCCATTGCCTCACCAAACCTGT
>CAZUHR010000223.1:0-5804 GCA_964620335.1 uncultured Desulfobacteraceae bacterium | reverse complement strand
AACGCTCCGACTGGGGCTTCAGAGCGATGCGCATCTGGCCCGAATGTGAGCCTTGTGCCCTCCAGGTGGATGCCCCGATGTAGCTCACCATATTCTTTCTTTCAGGCACCTCCCGGGCAACTGTGGCTTCTATCTTCTGGAATGCCTCATCAACCACCTCAAGCTTGGTGCCCACTGCCATCTCGCCGTAAATCCGTACCTCGCCCTCGTCCGTACTCGGCATGAATTCAACTCCCACGAGGGGAATCAGGGCCAGAGACCCGCCCAGACACAGCAGTGCGCCTACCACAATGATCTTTTTGTGGTTCAGGGCAAAGTGAAGCAGTTGCCGGTATTCATCTTCCATGCGGCTCAGAACCCGGCCGGTCTTATGGAGAACGGTGTGCCCCAAAGCGCCGGGACCGTTGCTCCCAGCCACGGAAGTCGGAAGGGCCCTTGATGCAAGCATGGGCACCAGGGTAAGTGCCACGGCAAGGGAGCAGGCCAGGGCGAATCCTACCACATAGGAAAGCTGTTTGAACATGACCCCCGACATGCCTCGCACAAATATCAGGGGAAGAAACACGGCCAGGGTGGTCAGCGTGCTAGCAATTACAGCGGCTGTCACCTCCTCGCTACCTTTAACTGCGGCCTCCATGCGACCGAGCCCTGATTCCCTGAGGCGGTAGATGTTCTCCAGCACCACAATGGCATTGTCCACCAGCATACCGATGCCCAGGGCCAGGCCGCCCAGGGTCATGAGATTCAGGGTGAAGCCGCCGAAGTACATGAGGCCGAATGTGGCGACGATGGAGATGGGGATGGCGGTTGCGATGATCGCTGTGCTCGGGATGCTTCGGAGAAAGAGGAGGAGTACCAGAACGGCCAGAATCCCGCCGTAAAGAATTGAGCTGCTCACATTGGATATGGAGCGTTTGATATAGTCTGAGGTATCGATATAGGCGGTGATATGGATCTGGGGAATATCCCGTTTGATTTTCTCGATCTCCCGAAGCACGCCGCGGGCAACCTCCACCGTGTTCCTGCCCGACTGTTTGTTCACGGACATGCGGATCCCCGGCCGGCCGTCCACACGGACGATCCGCGTCACTTCCTCCCAGGAATCCTCAACCGTTGCAATCTCTTTGAGCTGAATGGGCACCCCTTCGCGGATCGCAACCACCGTGTTCCTCAACTGTTGCAGGCTTTCATAAACACCGGGGACCCGGACCCTCACATCAAGGGTTCCCCGCTCTATGGTGCCCGCAGGCAGGTTGATATTCTCTTCCTCGATCCTGGCGAGGATCACGTCGAGGGGCAATCCAAGGGCCTTCAGTTTTTCAGGGCTGAGATTGACATGGATCTCTCGGTCCAGACCACCGCGCACGTCCAGGGCAGCCACGCCAGGGACCCTTTCGATACGGTACTTAACCTGATCATCAATGATCTTCCTCATTTTCACCGGATCCAGATTGCTGGAGGCCCCGAGGATAAGGATGGGGAAACTTGCGAGGTCGTATTTCCGCAGCATTGGCCTTTCCACATCTTCCGGAAGTCGTGGAATGACGCGATCCAGCCGGTCCCGCACATCATTGGCCGCCGCATCCAGGTCTGTGCCCCAGGCAAAGGTTACACGGACCCTGCATGTGCCTTCTGCAGAAATCGACGTGACTTCCTCAACCCCGGGAACGGCACTGAGAGCCTCCTCCAGAGGACGGGTCACCAGCTCCTCGATTTCTTCAGGGCTTGCGTTTTCATAATCTGCGGTGATACTGAGGGTGGGATAGGTGATATCCGGCATCAGGTCGATGGCCAGCCTGCTCAAGGCCACACTGCCCAGGATCACCACGATCAGGGCGGCCATGACGATAAAAACGGGGCGTTGGACTGAGAGGGTAGAAATTTTCATGGGTTTACCGGGACGTTATGGACTCCTTTTGCCCGCGATAGGGGGACCCCCCCTTGCCGAACCGGAAGCGGCTTCCTTCTCGGCGGCCACGATGATGGGCGAACCGTCCTCCAGCAGGTGATGCCCCAGGGTCACGACCCGGCCTGAGAGGGCGGGACTCAGAATCTCCACCCGATCTCTGTCCGAGATGCCCGCAGTGACGGGCACGAATCGGGCCTTCTTCTTTTCAGGTCCCGTCATGAAAACGCCCTGCCGGCCCTCTCGTTTTACCAAGGCCGAAAACGGTACGACAGTGGCGTTTGCGTGCTCCTCGAATTGTATCTCGACCCTGGCGAACATTCCGGGTTTGAGAAGACCATCGGCATTGGGAACATTGATCTCGACCCTCGCCTCCCTGGAGGTCTCTTTCAGGAGGGGGGCGATGCGCACGATTTTTCCGGAAAAGGATTTGCCTGGAAAGGCGTCAGTGGTAACGGAGGCCTCCTGGCCGATACGAACCTGAGGGTAGTCCCGTTCGATAACATGGATGGCGGCAATCATGGTGCTGATGTCGAGGACGGAAAGGATCGGTGTATTGGGGGCCAGCATGGCGCCTTCGTCTACAAAACGTTCCCCAACCACCCGGGATCCGTTTTTGTCACTCCAGGAGACACGAATCTGGGCGTAGGACAGACGAATTTGCGCGGCTTTCAGGGAGGCATTTTTTTGGGCAACCTGGGCCTTGGCTACCTTGAGCTTGGCCTCCTGGTTGTTGTACTCAGCCCTGGCTGCGTCCAGTTCTGATTCGGAAGCGATCTTCTTTTTCCGAAGGGCCTGCGTCCTCTCCAGTTCACGCTGTGCGGTCTCCAGGGTGCTCCGGCTCTCATCAAGAGTTGCTCTGGCCACGTCCAGTTCAGCCCGGGCTTGGTCCACCTGCTGGAAATATTCGTCGTCGTCCAGAACTGCTACAAGCTGCCCGTTTTTCAACCGATCTCCGATATTCAGAAAAAGTTTTTCGAGCCTCCCGGCGATCTTGGGCGCCACCACAAAATGGGAACGGGGCAAAAGAGTGCCCGTAAAGCGGCCGATGCGCGCAATATCGGCCCTTTGAACTCGCGCGGTCTCAACGGCCACAGGGGCGGCCTTTCCCCGCTTTTTTGAATTGTTCCCCGAAGTGGAAACCTTTTCAAAGACCTTCCACCCTATGAGACCCGCAAGGGCGAGAATGATCAATATGAAGACAAATTTTTTCATCAGGCGGTTTACGCGAACAGGATATCCTTAAAGTTTGCTATTATAACACAATTGAGTTGATAAAAATCGTTTTTTCATGGACGAAATAATATAGGGGCTTTGGCCTTTTGTGTCAACGGCAAAGCAGTCTCATTATGTTGCAGTCGTTGCGTCTGCCGTAAAAGGAAAGGGGAAAGTTGGGGGTCAAAGAACCTTCCTGTCAGTTGAAGCTGCTTTCGTCTATGTCCAGCATTACTGATTCTTTGACTCTCCGGGGCAGGACCTCGATGCAGTTTTGGATACTCGATTCAATGTCAGAATAATCGATATTTTTTTTGAGAAAAGTATCTATGCCTTGGCTGTTTTCCTTAAGCATTTCTTTTGCAATTGCATGGGTAGCCAGCGGAACCCCTTCATACTTTCCGAGCAGATAGGCAAACGAAAGGGCTGTTGAGAGTATGGGCAGGATCGTGAAAGAGGGTAAACCGCGAACTCGGCAAAGCTCTGCAGCATATATCGCATCCACAACTGCATGATGAATCATGAAACCCTGTTCCCATACATTATCACGAATACCTTTGGAGAGGGCCACGTCCCATTGGCGCGTTCCCCCTGCCCCCGCATTCAGGAAGTCAAAAAAGGCCGATTGGTCAGACCCGGTCAGGTCTTCTTCGAAACATTCAGCTTTTAGTGCAGCCGCCGAACAGATGCCTATCAACCCGTTAAAAACCATCAGTTGCCCGATCAGCTTAACCTCCGCTCCGGCAGTCACGCGGGGTCCAAAGAATTTTGGAGTCCCGATTGCTTTCAGGGTGGGTTCGATTTTTTCGTAAAGAGACCGATTACCGCTGGCAAGGATAAGCATGGATCCTGATTCGGCACCTACAGGACCGCCGGTCAGGGGATAGTTTGCATAGTCAAAACCCAAAGTGCTCAGGTATTCATGGGCAGCTTTCACAAACCCGGAACTTACAGTTGAAAGATGAACGATAAAGGGGAAACCCTTTCCGGCCTTTATGACAATGGGAACCACAGAGCGAATTATATCGCGGTCGTCTCCGTTTTTTCCCGCGCATATGACGATCCCATCAAATTCACTATCGCCGATGAGATGTTCGAAGTCAGGAACAAGCTCGGCTCCATGTTCCTCCCATAACTTTCGACAGGCATCACGCCTCGCATCTCGGGTCCCTCGATCATGAATACGCAGGAACCGTGCAGGCCCGCCCGCTTTCAGGTGTTTTGCGGAAGGGCTCAACATCAGTCCCAGACCACCGATACCCACTAGTTTAAGCGCCATGAATCATTACCTCCAAAAATGGTATGATGAACATTGAATAAGGCGGGTTGATACCCTTCCAATGACATGTTTTCTTAAATTGCTTTCCCCTTTTCCTCACTGCGCGGAGGCGGCAGATCCTTCTTATAGACCACGGTGCGATAGGGAAATGGTATTTCAACGCCCTCAATATCAAAGCGCTTTTTTACATGCTCCAGGACCCAGAATCTTCCCAAGTAATAGTCGTCCACGTTCGGAACCTGCATGTAGAGTCTCAACCCTATGGAAAAATCTCCGTGGCTGATTACCCTCACCGCTGGCGCATCAGAATCCTTATCACGATGAGGGCACCTGTTTGCCTCTTCCAGGATCAGTCTTCGGGCCAGGTCAATGTCCGTGTCATAGCTCACCCCGAATTCAACGGTACATCTCATTTTAGGATTGATGATGCTGTAGTTGATGATTGTCATCTCGTCCAGCTTGGCATTCGGTATTATGAGTCTCTTTTGCTGCCAGGTTCGAACAATGGTATGGCGCAACGTTATGTCTTCAACGGTGCAGTACTCATTCTCTATTGACAGATTGTCTCCGATACGGATGGGCCTGTAAACTGCAAGGGAAAACCCAGAGACCAGATTCGCCAGGGTGGATTTTGCCGCGAAACCAACAACAAGGGCGGTAATACCGGCACCGGCAACCAGCGTACCCATCAATGCTCTGAGGCCGGGCACGAGGCTAGCATAGATCACGGCGGCTATCAGGGACAGTAATAGATTCTTGAGGCGTACTATGTAGCGGACGACCGTATCATCCACCTGCCTTTTGAAATGACCCATTACCCAGGTGGCCCTCTTGATCAAGCGTGTGGTAATAATGCAGGCTGCCCAGGCAATAATGGTGATCAAGAGAGCCATGGCAACTGCTCCCAGGCCGGTACCGGGATCAATGAGTCTGTCAAGGCTGAGCCACTTAAAATCCATGATTGCCCTCCAAAAGAATGAAGAAGAGCATACCTTTCAGGATCAGTTTCACACAAAGCTTATTATTGGCCATAATTGTTGCGTCGAGCTGAAGGAGCCTTTTGCGCCTGAACCATATCAAAATGATCACCGCTATTATGACAACTATAAACCCTATTCCGGTATGTCTCTATCGTGGCGGTTATCTTAAAGCATAACGTAATTGAAAGCAAAAAACCAGAGCCATTTGCTTATGACCCTATCAGTTGCCTGAGAAATTTTTTGATTTAAGGAGCATAGGTGGTTTGGCCTAAGGCGCTATCCTGTTCTACTTTTTCCTTTTCTTTAAATTTATCTGCCGGAGGTCTGCTTCGCCTGCCGGCCAGAAAATGAATGGAATCGGTAGGACAAACCCCTATACAGGTGCCGCAGGCAAAACAATCGGGAATCACATGTTCTCTTTTCA
>CAZUHR010000222.1:0-5813 GCA_964620335.1 uncultured Desulfobacteraceae bacterium | reverse complement strand
CCATTGAAGTGGGATTGTGTCGAAGGAAATTAAATGATCGCAATAATTGATTATGATGCTGGGAATCTTCGCTCTGTATTCAACGCTTTTGAGGCGATTGGACAGAAACCCTTCATCACACGAGATCCCGCTGAACTGAAAAAAGCCATGGCGATAGTTTTACCGGGAGTTGGTGCCTTTGGGGACGGTATGGTCTCATTGGAGCGCCTGAACCTCATTGAAGTTCTGAACGAAGAGGTTGTAGAAAAAAAGAAACCTTACCTTGGTATCTGTTTAGGGATGCAGTTTTTGGCAAATGAAAGCGAGGAACTGGGAAATCACAGAGGCTTGGGCTGGATTGAAGGGTCTGTTAGGATTATCCGCCCTAACGATCCGAAATTCAGGGTTCCGCACATAGGGTGGAACAACATCGAGGTTAATAAGAAGATCCCTCTGTTCGAGGGTTTTAATAGAGAGCCGATTTTTTACTTTGTCCATAGCTACCATTTGGAGCCGGAAGATTCCCCTTCCGCCACCTGTTGGCACGGAACGACAATCACGGCCAGCATTCAAAAAGATAACATTTTTGGTGTCCAGTTCCACCCTGAAAAAAGCCAAGAGGACGGTTTGAAGGTCTTAGAGAATTTCGTCAAAATTATATAGGTTGTTTGGATGTTAAAAAAGCGACTTATTCCTGTGATTATTCTGCGTGACGGTCAGGTTGTTCAAAGCGTGAAGTTCAAGCATACTAATGTCATCCACTGGAACCCGGTAACTGCAGTTGATTTTTTTAATCGTTGGGCTGTGGATGAGATTGTCCTCTTGGATGTGAGCCGGGATTTAAGGAAAAGGCAAAAATTTTATGATGCAGTAGACGGACTATCGAAAAAGTGTTTTGTCCCATTAACAGTAGGCGGATGGATTAAGGATACGAATGAGGTCAATCTTTTTCTGGGTCTCGGTGCGGACAAGATAACGATCAACACGGAGGCGTACAGAAATCCCGGAATAATTGCTGAGTGTGCAAAGGTGTTCGGCAGTCAGTGTATGGTGGTTTCCATTGACGTCAGAAGACATGGGACCGGGAGCTACGAAGTTTTCATTGACAGAGGGAAGGGGCCCACAGGGGAAGATCCTTTTTCATGGGCGAGAAGAGCACAAAAGATGGGGGCAGGAGAGATTTTCCTGAATTGTATTGACAGGGACGGATTCAGACAGGGATATGACTTGGATCTATTGCGTGAAATGGTTGGTGCCGTGGACATCCCGGTTATTGCTATGGGGGGCGTATTGGAATGGCAGCACCTCGTGGACGGGATCATTATAGGAGGGGCTGATGCCGTTGCCGCGGCAAACATATTCCATTACACGGAGCACAGCACAAAAAAGGCCAAAGAGTACATGCGGCTTAAAGGAATCGACGTCCGATGACGCGCTCAGCGTACCTGCTACTTGAGAGTTTTTATACTTAAAGAACCCAAGTTTGGGAGATAATTATGAAATATTGCAAAAGATGCCTATATCCTGAAAACGCTAAGCCCACAATAATATTCGACGACGATGGCGTTTGCAGCGGCTGCCGCTACCACGAGTCAAGACAGGGCATTGATTGGAGAGAACGCGAGAAAGTATTTCGAGAGATTCTGGACGAATTCAAGCAGAAGGCCCTGACGGAAGGTAACCCTTATGATTGTATTATTCCCGTTAGCGGAGGGAAGGACAGCCATTTTCAGACGTACTTGATCAAAAAGGTTTACGGGATGAATCCCCTGCTCGTCACTTTTAATCATGCTTATAATACCCGTCTTGGGATAAGGAATCTGAATAACCTTGTGGATAAGCTGGGCGTGGATCTAATACGCTTTACGGCCAACACGGAGTCTGTGCGTAAGGTTTCCAGGTATATGCTCAAAAAGGTGGGAGATTTGACCTGGCATTACCATGCCGGGATTCGGACTTTTCCCTTT
This sequence comes from uncultured Desulfobacteraceae bacterium, assembly GCA_964620335.1. Lineage (GTDB taxonomy): Bacteria > Desulfobacterota > DSM-4660 > Desulfatiglandales > Desulfatiglandaceae > JAFDHL01. The sequence goes on along the minus strand of CAZUHR010000222.1, from coordinate 3,867 downwards.
CAGATTGCCGTAAAATACAAGATTCCTCTTATTGTCTGGGGCGAGCATGGTTTTGCCGAACTTACCGGTCTCGTCACTCTTGAAGACATGGTTGAGTTCACGAAATGGACAAGACAAGAGCATGATATGCGCGGCTACGAACCAGATGACCTGATAAACGAGGATAGTGGTCTCACACAGAGGGACCTGGCGCCCTATTATTATCCCACGGATGAGGAGATTGAAGAATTAGGAGTGAAGGGTATTTATTTGAGCAACTTTTTTTATTGGGATGCCTTGGACCAAGCGAAGAAGATGAGGAAAATGTTCGACTTTGGATTCCATCCGGGTCCCAGGGAAAGGACCTTCCCGCTGTTCACCAAAATCGACGATCATGCCAACGATGTGCACGACTACCTGAAGTATCTCAAGTTTGGCTATGGCAGAACCACAGATGACGCAAGCACTGAAATCCGCCATGGACGCATGACCCGGGAAGAAGGTATAGAGCTTGTCAAAAAATATGATCACGTCCGGCCGAGCACTTTAGACAACTATTTGGATTTTCTGGAGATCAGTGAAAAGCAATTTTACGATTGGGTAGAACCAATGAGAGACCTGGATGTCTGGGAAAAGGATGGAGACGGGAGGTGGAAGGTGAAAGACTCAGTGGTCAATCACCTGAATGATCCGGATGTGGACAGTGTCCGGCCTGAGCCGGTAAAGGCAGAGGATAGGACCTTCAGTGAAAAGAACAGTGCTTATTTCTGGGACGAGGGCATGGAGAAGCTCGAAAGCATCAGGGATGTTCGTGGATTTCATATTGATGATAAAAAGCCAATTGTTTTGTAGAAGATGAGGAGTCCGGCGGTCGGCGTGACATTGAATGCAAATGATTTTGTGTGGCTGAAGGAGACATTGGGTATGAGATATTGCAAAAAGTGTGTGCAACCGGATACCAGGCCGGGCATTCTATTCGATGGCGAACAGGTATGTTCGGCATGCCGCGCCAAAGAAGAGTTGGCAAAGGTTGACTGGAATCAGAGAGAAAACCAACTTCGGGAGATTGCATCGTGGGCGAAGGAAAAAGCTAACGGCGGCTTTGAATGTGTTGTCGGTGTCAGCGGGGGCAAGGACAGTACATTTCAGGCGCTTTATGCCAAGGAAAGACTGGATTTAAAAGTGCTTTTGGCGAACTGTGCTCCAAATGGTATTTCAGAGGTCGGGCGTCACAATCTGGAAAATTTGGTTCAGCAGGGATTTGACATGGTATCGATTCGGCCTAATCCCAGAATTGACAAGGAACTTTGCCGGAGATCTTTTTTCAAGTATGGAAATTTTGTAAAGCCATCAGAGTACCCATTATGGGCTTCGGCTTTCATTATTGCTTTGAAATTTGGAGTTCCTCTGGTCATTCAGGGTGAAAACCCTGCATTAACACTTGGCGTTGTGGGGTTTCTTAAAACAGGTGATGATGCAACCGATGTCCGAAATTGTATGACGCTGGGAGGGGGGAATGCCAGTGACTGGGTTGGAGGAGATATTAAGTTGAAGGATTTGGTATTCTACCAGTTCCCCGACGATGATGAATTGAGGGCCAGTGTTAGGGCTATCTATCTGGGATACTACGCCAAAGAATGGTCTGTCTCGAACAACACCAAATTTTCTGTGTCGAGAGGTCTTAAGGGGAGACCTGGGCATGATCCAAATTTAACGGGAAAGGCTAATCCGTATTATTCCATAGATGTCGACATGAAAGTCGTAAACCAAATGCTGAAGTACTACAAGTTTGGATTCGGAGCCACGACGGATGAAGTGTGCTCCGATATAAGGGATGGCATTTTAACCCGAGAGGAAGGAATCGAATTGGTAAAGAAGTATGACGGAAAATGCGGAGATAAATATGTACAAGAATTTTGCGACTATATAGGAATTACTATGGAAGAATTCTGGAAGGAAACTGATCGATGGGTGAATAGGGATCTTTTTGAAAAAGATTCTGAGTCAGGAACATGGAAGCCGCTTTTTACTGTTGGAGAAGATTATTTGCCATAACGGTTCGATCCTAATTTTGTTAACTTGAGTATTAAGAATTATTGGGGATTTCACACAACACGTTGTTCGTTAAGAAGTGTCATAAATAACTGAGAAGAACCATGTCTGAAAACAGCCAATTGGAAAGAAAAAGAAGGAGAGGTGAAACGGATCAACTTGTCCAATGGTATGGTCAATTCGGGGATGATTATGCAGACCGAAATGCCTTCGAGGATTGGAAAATGGAGCCTGGAAAGAAGGCTTTCCAAAGGATAATTGGAGATATAGCCGTTGATTCCGTTTTAGAGATTGGTAGTAATATTGGACTCAACCTAATCTATTTAAACGAATTGCTGAATTGTGGAGTGGATCTCTTTTAAGAAAGATTTTGGTGCTTTTTATTTGGAAAGATATCCAAACTTAAAATGGATTGATTACGGATTTTTGTGGGAGCAGGAATTTAAGATTTTCGATAATTTGAACTGGTGGCTGTTTGAAAAGCGTGAATGCTAATCAGTTTTCTGTGAATTCCAATAAAATGTCAAAGTTGCCGGACATTCTTCCAACGGACGTTTCGTCCATAAGACAGTTAGGTATCAAAAATTATCAAGAAAAGTTTTTTTGGCCGGTCTCCGATCGTGATTACTTTTCAACCGTTGAATTCCTGCTTGACGCCTTTGACGACCTATATGGGGACCTTGATTTAGATGGGCGTGATATCGTGCTAAGTGATATGGCCTTTGTAGGTTTCATTATAAGGCACTTACATGCGTTGGCTGTATCAGAGTTTTGCCGGGCGCATGATATTAATATTATCGCAGGACCCCAATGGGTTAGCAACTTCAAACCTGATTGGGGAAAAATCGGGTCTGAGTTCGAAAATAGGGTGCGGGACGGGAGATGGAACTTTAGGCTTCGACGCATTGGAAAGAATATAAGATTCAATTCCCATCTGGACATAAGGAGACAAATCAGGAGTCATTTTTCACCTGATGGCTTGAGCCTGGGTTCTGCCAGTCGCCTTAGACAAGAATATCTGGCGCAGAATAATCTGTTTATCGACAATCATTATTTGTCCACATTACTGGGCAAATACAATTTCGAAAAAAAGAAGATGGGACTTCCAGTTTCTGTTAAGAACGGAATAGGGAATTTTTTTGAGATTATAAGGAATTATTGCTCGGAAAAGCTAAAAGTCCCTTTCGATGCGACCTCATTCCTGGCATGTTGGGTTGAACGCCTGACAATGCTTAACACTGTATATAATTTATTGCTGGAACGCGGCCCATCGACAAATTATTTTTTGTTTACCGAAACAGCGCGGCCTCTCCATAAGGTTGTCGCGCATGCATTAGACAGAAAGGGCGCGAAAACCGTTGCTTTTCATCATGGAAACTATATGGGAGGAGCCACTGAAAAAGTGATGGCGTATAATGGACCGAGTAGCTGTAGAGAGTTTGTCTGCCCCACTTCCAAATGTGCTGACTCGGTTCATTTGATGTATAAGAAAACAAAAATATCAGAATTTAAAAATACAAGGTTTACATCCACAGAAACAAAATACTACCGCAAGGTTTGGGAGGAATCACAGGATTCTCCTTTTCCTGAAAGAATAAGGAAAGTGATGGTTATGGGTTATCCAATGACTCCTATGCGCTACTTTGATTACCCGGGGCTCTATTTTTATTTCCAGCTTGATTTAGAGCTAAGGCTTGTTTCTCTTCTTAGGGCACATGGATTCAAAGTGCTTTATAAAATCCATCCGGAAGTGACGACCGACGTACAAAACATTTTTGAACGTTTGTGCGACCGGGTCATATCCGAGCCTTTTGAAAATGTATGGCATGAAGCAGA
>CAZUHR010000221.1:0-5842 GCA_964620335.1 uncultured Desulfobacteraceae bacterium | reverse complement strand
GGAATGCATTCTTTCGCATCGCCATCCGTGCTCCATAAGAAATTCCTTGTATTCCTTCAGCCATTTCTTGCCTTCATCGGTTTTCTCAAGTTCTTTCAATACCTGTTCATTATCCTCAGGCTTGAATGAGTCTTCCAGACCCATATCATAAGCCTTCCGGGCTAGTTTCCACATTTCCCGGACGACTAGTGTATCCTGGGCCTCAAACCCGGCCATTAATTTGCTAAAATCCGGATCTATTGGGGCCTCCTTTCCGAATAAGTCACGCCACATCTCCTGAAAAAGACCGTTGATATAATTCGTAGCCACCAACATGAGCATATGGGTCTCTGCTTCCTTGCGATTTATGTCGAAGGCATAATCCAGGAAAAACTTGAGCAACTCTATGTTGCTGAGCTTTTTGATATCATCCCACTCCTTAAGACCGCGCGATTCCTTGGCCTCTTTATAGACCTCCATCAATTCGGCTTTAAGGGGATCCCACACACCGTCAAAATCCTCAATAAAGGGCTTAATTTTTTCTTTGAAAATCGGTTCGCGTGCCTTGGCTTCCTCTTCCGTTGTCCTCAGGGCTGTGAGATAAGGGTAGCCGTCAAGAACTCTATAACCCCAGCCCTTCGTCGTGGGCAGATGAAGAGTCTCGGCAGCATTCGAGATTGCGTACACATACCAGTACCAGCCGGTGCCAAAATAAAGGGGTTTCAATGGCGGTTTTCCGTGAACAACATCGCATAAAAGGACATCGTAGATATTGGTATCCCTTTCATCATCGTATTCGTAAAACGTAAGATCATAAGCCGGATGCAACATTTTCGTCCCTCCTTATCATTTAGTTGAACCAATCTCGTCCACGCATGGTTCAGAGTTGATTGTCCGTGCCTGTAAAAAGCACTTTTTCTTCACCTTTTTACGAATCGAGTTAACATCAGATCAGCCACCTGATCAACGGCACTTTTCTTTTTCAGGGTTGTTATCGGCCGAGTCTGCACCAAAAAAATATTGTCGGGGTACTGCAAATCCGTTTCTATTGCCCATTCAATATCTTGAGGCGTTCCATAATGGGATTCTACTTGTTTCGCCAAATCCGCTATCTTTCTGGCCTCTTCATCAGAGAAACAGGGCTCGGACTGTTTTTTTTCAGGAACGGCCTCCTCGCTTGTACCTGTCTCGGTTATGACGTGCTGCATCAGTTTCCGGGAGATATTCTTTTCCTCTATCTCCAGTATTTCCTTAGTAATATAGTATCTATCAGGTGTCACGGAACCCTGGACAACGCTTTCAGCAGTACCCCAATTTCCTTCGATCATAACCCAGGTGGTGTTTCCGGTTGATGGAAGCGCCGTAAAAGCGACACCCGCAGATCGGGAATTTACCACTTTCTGCACTATAACGCCCATAAGTTTATCCATGATGGGCAGATTATTCCGCATTCGATAAGAAATGGCACGGGAAGTAAACAGGCTGGCCCAGCAATCCCTCACCCTATCCAAAAGGGCGTGATCTCCTTTAACATTAAGATAGGATTCATATTGTCCGGCGAAGGCCGCTGTGGGTAAATCCTCGGCACACCCGCTCGATCTTACGGCAACGGGAACCTCCACCATTTTACACTCAGCGCTCAAAGCCTTATAACCATCGGATACGGCCTCTTTAAGTTCCTTTGGAATATCATTTGATGTGATTATTTGAGATAATGCCCTACTGAGTTTTTCATATTCTTCTATACTTTTTGGAAGCTCTTTAAATGACTTCAATATTTCATTCATTTCTTTATCGGCACCTGTCTCCTTAAGAAAAAAATCAAAGGCCTGAGCGGTTACGACAAAACCGGGCGGAACCGGCATACCGATCCTCATCAGCTCCCCAAGATTAGCGCACTTTGTCCCTGCAAAATTCACACACTCCTGGTCAATCTTTTCAAATTCAATAACCAACTTTGTGGTCACCCAGAAACCTCCTTCCAAGCCGGCCTATCATCAGCAGGCCATGGACGCTTTTCTATTATTTAGTCGTTTCTTCCTAACAACCTTTTACATCACACAAATCAATTATAGACTTTTCAGATATAACCGCACAGCTCATTATGGATGGGCATTCAGTAAGGTTGCCTCCCTTATAAGACCGGGGCTCTTCTGACTGAAGGCATGTGAGACAAATCAGAAAAGTATCCCAAAATAGAAATTGCCCACAAATGATAAAAGCAGTCCAAACAATTCAGGTACGAGTACATTGTAAAGGAACAATAGGTTTCCTAATTTTATATATTTGTTTTATATTAGGAAACATTTGTCAAGCAAAAATTGGAGAATGAGCACCTCTATTCCTGATCATGTCACGCTAATAAGTTTCTATAGTCTTCCTGTAATTTTTTCTACATATTTGTTTTATATCAGGAAACCTTAGTCAAACAAAATTGGAGGTGGAACTTCGCCCCGCGGGCTGTAACCTATTCCCACAATCCCATATTTATCTTTTAGGCTCATCGGATCATTATCCGACATGATTACCTTTTCCAGGCCGTCCTATGGAAGAATTTTCATGCCGGGTCTCTGGACCAAACTTTTTAAACTCGAGAGAAAAAGAACTTTACGTCCCTGGCCCATAAATCAGGTTGCTCCATCGCGGCAAAATGTCCACCCTTAGGCGGTTCGCTGTAATGCACAAGGTTATAACGCCGCTCCACCACCTCACGAGGCGGAGACCACGGCTCGGCTGGAAATTTGGCATACCCCGTAGGCAAGTCAACGCGCCCTGTTCTGAGATCTTTCGGCATATTGAAGAATGTTTCATAATAGATGCGAGCAGAAGAGAGGACACATCCCGGGAGCCAGTAGAGCATCACGTTGGTCAGGAATCGGTCCCTATTGAAAGTCTCCCATAGATCGTCATTATGATCACTCCAAGCCCAGAACTTCTCAAGAATCCACGCCAACAGCCCGACCGGGGAATCCTGCTGGGCATAAGCAAGTGTCTGCGGTCGTGTCTTCTGTATCTGACTATAAGCGGTCTCCTCCGCCTGGAACCTCTTGTGGAAGTTGAGGTAGGCCCGTTCCTCTTCGGAAGGTTTCTCCCCTGGCGGGGGGGGTGGTGCCGGGTGAACAAAAGTGATGTGTAAACTGACCACGGCGTCCGGGTGTTGGCGTGCGAGAGCCGTACCGATAATCGCCCCCCAGTCACCGCCTTGAATCCCGTATTGCTCGAATCCAAGCTCCCGCATCAGTCCGTGCATTCTCTCGGCGATTTCCCCGGCATGCATCCCCGGTGCCCGGGGCGCCTCAGAAAACCCGAAGCCGGGCAGCGAAGGGACCACGAGATCAAATCCCCGCTTCCCATCGATGCCGAGGGCGAGCAGTTCTGCCGCATCTAGAAATTCCACAAATGAGCTGGCCCACCCATGCAAAAGCAGGAGCGGGGGGCGTTGCTCGCCCCCCGAACCCTTATAAAAAACGCAATGGAGCTCCTCTCCCGCTATCGGCCCTCGAATATGCGTCAGCCGGTTCAACTGCTCTTGGATCTCAAACCAATTGTATTCATTTAACCAATATTGCACCAGATCACGCAGTACCCGATCATTCGTACCGCTGCTCCAACCGGTATCAAATGGTATGGTCGGCCATCTGGTGGCGTCTAAACGCCGATGTAGGTCGTCGATCTCGCGCTCGGTATACGTGATGCGAAACGGTTGCATAGCCATATCCACCTCCGGACTTCCAAGAATATTGACTTGGAAAGAGCTTTAGTAACAAAGCTAACGCATAGAAAACAGAGGCGGAGCAATAACGGATTCCAGCTGTCACAGTAGAGTTCTCATATCTCTCTATCATGATCGTTTCATGTCAAAAGGGAGTCAACGCCCTGCTATTTATCCAGAATGTAGAGGGCACCCTCCGTTGCGTCAACTCTTATCTTCTGCCCTGTTTTGATCGTAGCTGTCCCCGTGAACGTGTTCACCAGTGTGGGCAATCCGTACTCACGGCCCACGATAGCCGTATGACTGAGTGTTCCTCCCCTGTCGGAAACAACGGCCTTGACCAAACCAAAAACGGGTGTCCAGGCAGGATTCGTACCGGGACAAACCAGAATGTCACCCTTCTGGACTTCATCCAATTGGCCGTAGGACATGATGACTCGTGCGGGCCCTTCGGCAACACCGGGGGCTCCACATACACCATAGATGTCGGCTTTTAATTCCTCCCTGACCCTCGGCAATTCTCCCACAACAATCTTTATAATAATGGCATCTCCGGAAGGCATGAGATCCATCCCTACTGCCTCATCCAGGTTTGCCCTGTTCGTAAATACTGGGGGAATCTCCGCAAATTTTATCTTTTCCCAACGTTCGCGCCGCCGGTTGGCAATGTACTGTAGTTTGTGATACTCGGGACCCATCAATGCCATCTCCACCTCATCGGGGTTGAGGAAAAAGATGTCATCAGGCTTATCAAGGGCGCCAGCTTGGGCGAACCTTTTTCCAATACCGAGAAAGCTGCGGCGCTGCACAGCATGGCAGTACAACTCACAATAAAGATCATGCTCCTCGCTATATGAGCTTGACTTCCCGCCCAAGTTTATGAGGGCCTCAAACCAGGCCTTTTCGTCTTCCGGCACCTTTTGAAGCAGGTCTTTTGTGGCCTTTTCTCTTTCTGCGGCCAATTCTGCCGTCAACTTATCCAGGTTATAATCCCCGCCTTTCTTGATAAAGGCCCTTATAGGTGAAATCACTGTTGAGGGATCTTCAAGCCAGTAGGGTTCGTCAAAATCCATCATTCGAACCATTCTCCAACCATCCACCTCCAAAAAATCGTGAAGATTTTTGAGCCATGCCTGTCCGGCTTCACTTTCCTCAAGCTTTCCTATCACCTCCCCAATTTCATTGTTCAGGATAACGTCGCCAAGCCCTTTTCCAACAGCATCTTTGCCCAATTCCCAGAGCTTTCTATCCACTTGAAACACCTTGTTGTCAAAACCCCTGAACATATTTTGGAACTCAGGACTCTCAACAGTGAGCCCATAGGGTTTCACCAGGTCCTCCAGTAACATGAAGGCCGCGTATGAGACATTCATCCCCAGAAAGTGTATTTCCCACATCCTACGGCTGGTACTGATCATGTCCCAGAGGTGATGCATGAGGTCAACACCTGTCGCCTTTTCCAGATCAATAGCCTTCAGCTCCTCGTACATGCCCAACAATTCTTCCCTATAACCTCCCCATACGCCGTCAAAATCCTCGATCCAGGGGATTAACGCCTCCCGGAACTTTTTCGTGCGCTCCTCAACCTCCGCCTCATCCTTGACAATACGCATGCCTACATAGGTCCCGCCTTCTTTGTTTCTCATGGCGAATCCCTTATACCTTGGCAGGCTCAAGGTTTCGGCAGAGTATTCAGACCCATAGGAACAGTGCCTTATCCAGAACCAACTGTACATCGGCGTTAACAACGGCACACTGTGAGTTCCATCGAAAAACCATGAGTTCAAATCAGCCACGTCGACCTCTTCGTTAAAATCAAACCCGGGCACTGCATCCCACAATCTCACCATTCCCTCTTTTTCTTCTGCCATTTTCCCCTCCTTTTGATCCTCTATAAAGTCTAAGTTTTTCCCAATGCCCATCTCTCTTAATTTATGGATGGGGGCCCTTTGAATTAAGTTGCATGGTTAAAGGCACTTCTTATATGAGTTTAAAAACCTCCTAACTTTTTAGCGATCAAATCAGCGATATGGCTGGCCGGCGAAACCTTCTTCTTTGCTGCCACCTTTGCCGGACGCGTTTGAAGCCAGAAAATGCTCTCTGGAAAAGACAAATCCTGATCAACAGCCCATTCCATATCCTGCGCACACT
>CAZUHR010000220.1:0-5866 GCA_964620335.1 uncultured Desulfobacteraceae bacterium | reverse complement strand
CTCCACTTGTACTTCCCGGGCTTCCCCGCCAGTTGTTTTTAGATCAGCTTGTGGCATTAAGGTGGTTTCATCTTTAGTTTCCGAGGATATAGACTCGGTCCCTGCGAGCAAATCTTTGGGAATTTTGGGTTTCTCGATCTCATTACCTGCTGGAGTGATTGCCTTAGGGCTGGTCAAAATTTCTTGTCTAGTTGGGTACTCCTTCCACAGATAATAAGCGACTGCCATTGTCAACAAAAGAATAACAAACAAAACGTAAAGCGGTTTTTTGCTCCTGACCGGTTCCACGAGAGGCTTGGGAAGGGGGGCTACATGTGGAACTGTCTTTTGGTAGAGGCTCACAAGTTCGCCCTCATCAAGCCCGAGGGCACGTCCATAGGAACGTATGAAACCTGTCACAAAAACAGGTGAAGGAAGGTTCGCCCAGTCTTCATTTTCCAAGGCCTTTAGACTGTTGGTTCTTAAACAGGTAATTTCTGATATCTCAGAATAACTGAGCCCCTTTCTCTTTCTTTCATTTCTAAGAAGACTGCCTATATTGACTTCGCTGGTAGAAGCTTGTTCCAGGTTTTCCTCCTCTGGCTCCAGGTCCTTTAGTGCCTCAGGCTCTTGAGGGTTCCTATTTTTGCTGTGGCTCATTTATTAAAGATCTCAGAAGGTGATTTTTGTATAGGCCTTTTTTCTTAATTCTTTGATCCAGGAGGCATACTGTTTGTTAACCTCTTCCAGGTAAAGATCCCCGTAGATAGCATCATGTGCTTCCTCCAGGGTTTTTAGGCCTTTTTGCTGTTTTTCCAAAAGCTTGATAATTTTTATTCCCGTCGGTGTGGTGATTAGATCACTCACGTCTCCCGGGGACATATCATTCACGATCTTTGATACGTCGGGATCGAGTTGGGAGGTTTTGAAATAGCCAAGATCGCCTCCCTCTTTGGCTCCAGGCCCCTGGGAAAACTGCCTTGCCAGTTCGCCGAAAACTTCGCCGTCTTTGAGCCGGGAAAGGATTTTTTCGCCGTTACTTTCAAGAGATCTCCTCTCAGCTTTATTTAATGGGTCTTTTTGTATTAGAAATATGGCTGCAAGGCGCACTTTTTCTTCTGTTTCGAACTCGTCTTTGTGTTGGTTGTAATACTCTAAAATACTTTCCTCCCTGATAATAATTTTTGACTTTACTTCATGGTTGATCAGCTGCATCCTTTCAATCTGATTTCGTATATTTTCTTTGTAAGACTCATAAGTTACCCCTTCCTTTTTGAGGGTTTCCAACAGCTCTTCATGGGTCATGCGGTTGTTCTGTTCAATTCTTTTTACGGCTGCATCCATTTCCGAGTCAGTCACATTTATTTTCAGTTCTGTGATTTTATCACGGTAAATCCTTTCATCTATCATGTTACCTAAGACTTTCTGCCCTGTTTCAAAGTAAGCTTTTTCATCCTGCCTTTTCAGATCTTCGGGTGAAAGTCCTGTTTTTTTCTTTATTTCCTTATTCAGTTCGTGGAGCGTTATAATGTCTTCGTTGACGAAGGCCACAACCCTGTTGGCTATTTCAGCTGAAAGGGGATGGTGCAAAATAAGGGTGAACACACCCGCACAAATTATGGTAAAAATTATCCGTTTTTTCATTTATGATAGCTCCAGTGTGTTCAAAAGCTGTTTGTTGACTTTGACTTTGAAATGGGTCCTCAGTTCCCTAAGCCATTTCTTGAATGCTGCCTCGCGTTTTTCATCAATAAATTTTGATTCGATTTCAGAAATTACATCCGGAAGTTTTTTTATGCCCTCAGGTCGAATGGATAGCACCTCAAAGATATGATATCCATAAGGAGTCTTTATTACAGGGCTCATTTTTCCTGGTGACATTGAAAAAAGAACCTTCTCCATGGATTCGTCCAGATTGCCGAGGGCAACCCAACCTACCTTACCACCATTTTCAGCCTCAGGTGCTATCGAATGCTTTCTGGCCAGTTCACTCATCAACTCGCCGTTATGCAAACGCTTAAGAAGGTTTTCACCTTCTTCTTTGGTTCTGGTGACGATTTGGCGAAATTCTAACATTCGGGGATATCTGAATTTATCCAGATTTTCTTCATAATAGCTCTGAATTTCCTTATAGCTTGGAGGCGAAATGCTTGTTATGGCATTTTTTATTATCTTGTTCTTAAGAAGCTGCTCTTTGAGTCGAGCCTTCCATTCTTCAAAATCCACGTATCCCCTAAGCAGCGCTTCCTGAAACGCATCTTCTGTATATCCCTTTTTAATGGCGTTAATCGCTTGCTGGAGTTCATTTTCGGAAAGGGTGATAGTGTTTTCCCGCCCATATTCCATGATCAAATAATGATCAATTATCTGCTCAATAAGCTGGTCCCTAAGCGGGGTTAGCAAGCCCTCCGGCATCCCTATCCCTAAGGTTATAAATGCCATATCCTTTTTTAATTCATCAGGGGTAATGTGTCTTGAGCCTATAATAAGGACCGAATCATTTTTGTCCCTTTCAAACAGATCACAGCCGAGAATTAGAATAGGGATTAAGCAAAAACAAAAGAGAAACCCATAAATTTTAAATGAAAACAGGGTATTATCAATCATCGAACGAGCCATGAAACAGCAACTTATCACAATTTGTCGGCAAACGGCTTTTAAATGGGCTTTGGAAATTCCCAAATTATAAAACAGCAATCGGCCACTCCCTATTTTTAGCAGACCAGATAAAATAAATTCATTATGCTGCCAATCGGAAGATATATAATTGTATAAATCTTTAGGTTACCAGCAACATAGGAAAATGCAAGCACATTTTTTTACTTACCATTACCCTTTTTTTGGTTTTTTCACGAAAAACAAGGGGCCCACCTCCAGGGGGGTAGCCCTTAAAAGACAGGAATGCTTTTGATAGCTTTTTTTATCTCATGGAAATCCTCAAGGGAAGAAAGCATATCGATTTCGATTTTCAATTTGTATTGAGACAAAAACCGAAATTTCCCGGGTTGGTTGTTTATCAGTTGGACCAGTCTTTCAGAATCCATTCTTTTTTCTTGAGAGAAGGTAAATGTAAGGCTTTTTCGTTCTACGTCCAATCGGCTGATTCCCAGCTCTATCAACAGCAAGCGGATGGACATTATACCGAGAAGGTTTCGCGCCTCATGCGGCGGTGGGCCGAAGCGATCTTTCATTTCCTCAGCCATGGCTTTTAGGTCGCATTTTTCACGAAGGGTGGATAGTCTTTTATATAGGTTCAGCCTGATGTCAGTGTCTATGACATAGTCTTCGGGCAGGAACGCAGGCACGTCTATATTGATTTCCGGATTGATATCTTCTTGCCATTCTTCACCCTTGAGTTCCGCAATGGCCCTTTCTATCATTTTCAGGTAGAGTTCATAACCGATTGCTGAAATTTGCCCTGCCTGGGCGAAGCCGAGTATATTCCCGCCGCCCCTGATTTTCAAATCATGCATGGCAAGGTGAAGCCCGGCACCTAAGTGTGAAAATTCCATTAGGGCCTTCAATCTCTTTTCCGCATCCCGCGTTATTTTTGAGTGGTTTGACAGAAGCAAATAGGCGTAGGCTTTGTCTTTGGATCTTCCGACTCTGCCCCTTAGTTGATAGACCTGGGCCAAGCCAAGGCGATCCACTTCATTTATGATAATAGTGTTGGTGGATGGTATATCAAGACCGGCCTCTATTATAGTCGTACAGACCAGTACATCAACCTCCCTGTTAAGGAAACGCATCATGGTCTTTTCAAGTTCTCTTTCCTTCATCTTGCCGTGGGCAATTGCAAAGCGTGCTTGGGGAACCAGCTTTCTCAACTGATCGGTCATATACTCAATAGTCCGTACCGTGTTGTGTACAAAAAATATCTGACCGCCTCTTTCCAGTTCTGACCTCAAGGCACGAACGATGAGGGATTCATCATACGGTGATAAATATGACTGGATGGAGAGCCTGTCTTCGGGGGCTGTTTCAATGATGCTCAGATCTCTAATTCCCATTAAAGACATATGAAGGGTTCTCGGAATGGGTGTGGCGGTTATGGCCAGGACATCTACTAACGATCTGTATCTTTTCAATGCCTCTTTTTGCTTGACGCCAAATCGTTGTTCTTCATCAATAATTAAGAGGCCCAGATCTTTGAATTTGACATCTTTTTGGAGCATTCTATGGGTGCCGATCAAAACATCAATCTTTCCGGATCTTAGCTTTCCCAGGATCTCCGACTGCTCCGCCCTGGTCTTAAACCGGCTGATAGCTCCGACACGAATGGAGTAGGGGTCCATCCTTTTTCTGAAAGTTAAATAGTGCTGTTCGGCCAAGACCGTGGTGGGAACCAGAAGCCCCACCTGCTTTCCATCAGATACGGCCTTGAATGCAGCTCGAACCGCCACCTCGGTTTTTCCGAAACCTACGTCACCGCATATGAGGCGATCCATTGGTCGATCTGATGTCATGTCATCTAAAACATCTTCAATTGCCTTGGTCTGATCCTGGGTTTCCTCATGCTCAAATGTAGCTTCAAATTCCTGGTAGTAATGGTCGGGAGGAGAAAAGGCATACCCTTTTCGATATTTCCTTAAGGCATATATTTCAACAAGCTGCCTTGCGATTTTTTCAATGGACCCTTTGGCTTTTTTCTTGGCGATGTCCCAGGAGCGACCACCAAGTTGGTCCAGCTTCGGATGTCTTTCATCCGCACCAACATATTTTTGCAGTATACTGATTCGATCGGCGGGAATGTAGAGCCTGTCTTTTTTAGCGTATTCGATGATGACATAATCATTGGTCCTGTGTGCTATTTCCATTTTTTCAAGGCCGGCGTAGCGACCGATGCCATGATCATCATGTACCACAAAATCACCGGCTTGGAGTTGACTGAAGCTTGACCATGTGATCGCCTTTTCTCGCGCTCTTCTCTTCGCCCTTGAGAGACCCCTCTTTGGGCCGAAGATTTCATCTTCACTGATTACATAGAGGCTAAAATCCGGCCATGTGAATCCTTTTGAAATCCGGCCCAGGCAAATATTAAGACCAGGTGTGTTCGGTATTTCAGCCCAACTCTGGACTACCCGATCCACCGTGACCTCGTAGTTTTCAAGGATCTCTTTCAGGCGGGTTGCCTGTTGTGCGGTACGGCTTACGACAACAACCCTGGACCGTGATGAGATCCATTCAGAGATTTTTTCTGCCAAAGGCGCCATGGAAACCCGGCCTTTAGTGGCAAGTCTTACCACTAGGTCATCTTCAAACTTAAACCGGCCCTCAAAATGGATTGTCTTTTTGTGCTTGTCCCCGGAACCCAGGTCCAGTTCCATAAAGTCAAGTCGCTGATGGCTTTCAAATTGGGTTGCTATTTCCTCAAAAGGGACAAGAACACCTTCAATATCCGGGAAAGGGTTTCCTTTGGCAGCCGCCTCCTCACGAAATTTACCAGCGTCTTCCTGAAACCTTTCCTTTGTCTTCTTCACCACGGATTCCACACGATGCCTATCAAAAACCGAGATAAGCCCATCTGCAGGAAGATATTGAAATAGGGTATCAAGCTCCGGATAAAAATGGTTAAGCCAGGCCTCCTGTCCGGAAAAGCCCATGCCGTCTTTTCCCTCATTCGGTAGCCTCCCCATGGATCGCGCCCTATTAATGTTGTCTTGATCTCTAATGATTTCATTCGCAGGAAGAATAATCATTTCATTTTGATTGTTTTGTGATCTCTGGCTTAAAGGATCAAATTGACGAATGGATTCAAGATGGTCGCCCCAGAATTCGAGACGAACAGGTAATGGATAAAACGGTGGAAACAGATCAACAACACCTCCACGAACGGAATAATCCCCTCTCTCTTCAACAAGGGATACTCGCTGGTATCCAGAGATTT
>CAZUHR010000219.1:0-5884 GCA_964620335.1 uncultured Desulfobacteraceae bacterium | reverse complement strand
AAGACCAGCGTAAAACTGGTATTAATAGAGGGGTAGGGAGGTACCTGCTGCCTGTATTATGGGGTCAAGTCTGCCTTTGACTCTTGCTCGTAAATATTAAGAACAATAAGAGTCAATGGCAGACCCCTTTAAAAACACAAGGCTCCAGACTGCCTATGTCAAGTGCCAGCGAAAAGAAATGATCTTTGTTGATGGGGAGGAGGTATTTTTACCCTCTTGCCTGCCCGCCGGACTTTTGGAGGGGTGCGCCCTCTAATGGGTGCCCCCTTTATTTGCGATCAGAGTGTATCCCCTTTCAGGCAGTTTTTTCTATTTCTTTTGATAGCGCTTTACTGACTAATGAGTTTATACTTTGACCTCTTTTTCGAGCTTCTATTGCAATGGTTTTGTGCAGTTCAGGTTCAACACGAACGACAAATCTCCCGGAATAAGGTTTTTCGGGATCTTCTCCCCGCTCCGCACAGAACTCAAGATAATCGTCAA
The DNA here is from genome assembly GCA_964620335.1 of uncultured Desulfobacteraceae bacterium. GTDB lineage: Bacteria > Desulfobacterota > DSM-4660 > Desulfatiglandales > Desulfatiglandaceae > JAFDHL01. The sequence continues at coordinate 5,401 of CAZUHR010000219.1, read as the reverse complement.
CTGAATCATGAAAAGCCTGTTTCAATTCAGTGACGGTTTCACCTTCAAAGGTAATAATGTCCCTTAAATTGATGACTTCGCCATGAAATATATTCTCTTCTTCGTCGAATTCGACCTTAGCAGAATATCCTTTATATTCCATCACTCTTTCACCCCCGTTTCTAAAAGGAATCGACGCACCGAACGAACGGTTGATTTATTCGTCACACGTTGAGGGTGAGGTCTATGGAATACAGCCCTGACATCGTTTAAAGCCACCCTTACGCGTGAACCACTTCCTTCGGATATATCAGCATCCAGTGCTTTGAATAAGCTTTCGATATCATTCCAGGACATATCGGAAGGCACAGGTTTTTCGAATATCCGTTCAAGCGTCCGTCGTTGTTTTTTGTTCATTTAAACATGATATCACAAAATGATATCATGTCAACAGGAGAATGAAAGAATGACACTCCACAATGTTTATATTGATCCGCATAAGATGCAAAAATATGTGCATAAAAATATAGAATGCACCAAAAACTGTGCATAAAAGCACACAAATGCACAGAAAGATGTGCAAGGCCAAGGTATTTAACGGCTCATATCATAAAAATGCACAGGAAATTGTGCAAGAAAAGGGAGAGGCTATGAGATGCACAGAAAATTGTGCATAAAAATATCAAATGCACAAAAACATGTGCACAGTCAAGGCTCCAGGGTGCCTATGTTAAGTGTAAGCGAAAAGAAATGATCTTTCTTGATGGGGAGGTGTTTTTTCTTTTGCCTGCCCGCTGTCCTTTTGGAGGACTAGCACTTTAATGGGCGACCCCCATCCAGTAGACCAGCGGGCGCGTTTTTTAGCCCGTCTGAGTCCAGGTGAAAGTTCGATGAGATTTATCTTATTTCAATAAATATTTCAGGATGCTGTTCAGCAATGCGTAAAAGAGATTTTGCTGGGCCTTGAGGCTTTCTTCTTCCTTGCTCCCAATCTTGTATCGTACGTGGGCTAACTCCCATTAAACTGGCAAAAGCTGATTGTGATAATCTTAACCTTTTTCTAATAGTTTTTGTAGGCGACGGTTCATTCAAAGTACGTACGGTCAAATCAATTTCGCCTTTTCTAAAGCGTTTTATCTCTTTTATTCCTTCAAATATTTCTTGACCGATATTGCGATCACTCATTTTCAATTTCCTCCGCAATCTTTTTTAGAATATGGCCAGGAATTGTTGTTCTCTCACTCTTGGAATACAGAGTGAGCAACCATATTTCCTTATCCGATTTTTTCCAGTAATACATAATCCTTATTCCGCTCCTTTTCCCTTTTCCCGCCAGTGCCCATCTCACCTTCCTAACGCCGCCACTTCCACGAACGAGGTCCCCGGCTTCAGGATTAAGAAGCAGATACCATTGAAAAACCCGATATTCATCATCAGTTAAATATTTCGGCAATAATTTTGTAAACGTAGTTGTTTCAATGAATATCATAGTGATTTTATACGGCAATGCCGTATACTTGTCAATATTTATTTAGCATCGAGCGGTCCGCTCATTGTGGAGTTGAGTCGTAGGCGACGGGCTGCTGAAGCAGCAAGGTTATGCCTTTGAGAAGACGAAGGGGACGTTGGTTCCAAAACGCTTTGTCAATAAGCAATGAAAGAACAGTAAAACCAAAACGCCTCCTTGATAGTTAAAACGGATAATATTTTATCATTTTTGTATCAAATGAGTGTAAGGTTTTTTGTTTGAATGCTATCGAGTGTTTAATCTGAAATCGTTTTGGAACCAACGCCCCCCTTTAACGCGATCTCCCAATCTTTATTCCTCAGGTGGGGGGCCGTCTGGTATGGAAAGGGAAGCCCCTTGAAACATCACCTGCGCCATGACACCGAACATGGGATGGGGGATCAATTGGGTTTTTACATTCAGGACAGCCGGCTTTCCGGATTTAAAAGCCCTCTCCAGAGCCGGTTTGATGTCATGGGGGTTCTCCACCCTTTCACCAAAGCAGCCAAAACCTTTTGCAATCTCCGCATAGTCTGCCGAAGAGAAATCCTGGTCGATGCCCTCATTGGCTTCGTCCCCATACAGAGCCAGTTGGCCAGCCTTACACATTCCCCAACCGCCGTCATTGTTGATCACATGAACCACGGGGAGATTGTGTCGCACGGCCGTGTCCAATTCCTGTAGGGTCAGCCCAAAGGCCCCATCCCCGCAGAAGTTCACCACTGGACGCTCGGGAAATGCAAGCTTGAAGGCATTGGCAAAGGGCTGGCCGCAACCCAGGTGACCTCCGCCTGCAAAAAAGAATCTCTGACGGGGTTTGAAGGCGTGGAGGTAAGTGAACCCCCAATGAAAAACCATGCCTCCATCAATGGTGATCATGGCCTCTCTATCAGCCAGGTATTCTCCCACCTCCTTCGCGAGCCTGGCCATGTTTATTGGGCCGGTGTCCCCTCCGAGCATCTGTTCCAGGCTTTTCATGTACTGTCGGTAGGTCTCCACAAGTCCTTCGACCCATCCCTCGTCCGCCCTGCTTTTTCCGCCATATTCTTTCAGGGCAAGAAGCAAGTCGGCCAGGACGGACTTTGCATCTCCTGCAATGCCGATCTCTATAGCAACATTTTTTCCAAGCTGGGTTGGGTCTATATCGATCTGGACTACTTTTTGCTGGGATTCGGCCGGCATCACAGGCGGTTTGCCGAGCCCAAGCCATGATGAAAAATTACAGCCAATTGCTAAAATGACATCCGCTTCTTGGAGTGCCTGCAATACGGCATTCCCTCCCAGCCAACCGCCATCACCGAAAAATCGGGTGTGATAGGCGGAAATACCTCCCGATCCCATTGGTGTGGTTGTGGCGGCCGCCCCAAGTGTGTCTGTTAGGCCCTGAAACTCCTCCCATGCTTCCGAAACGATCACGCCGCCACCGGCCACCAAAAGAGGTCTTTCAGCATCAAGGAGCAATCGCGCCGCCTTATCTATCATCGCCTGATCCCCCCTGGTACGACCCGTGGGACGATATTTTTCGGGGACCGGAAGGGCGGTGGCCTCTCCTTTTTGCAGCAGGATATCCAAGGGGATGTCCAGATGAACCGGTCCAGGCCTTCCGGTCAAGGCTTCTCGGAAAGCCCTTTGGACCAATTCCGGGATTCTTGACCACTGATTAACCGTAGTGTTCCACTTGGTGATGGGCCTGTACAAAGCGAGGGAATTCAGGCTTTCGAGAGCCCCCACAAATGGGTAACTGAGGTGGCTCTGAACGTTAGCGGTAACGGCAAGAACAGGTGAGCTGTCCGCATAGGCTTCGTAGAGCCCGCTGGCCAGGTTTGCGGCCCCGGAGCCCACGGTTGAGCAGCATACACCGATCCGGCCCGTGGCCCTTGCCCAGCCATCGGCCATGTGGGCCGCATTTTCCTCGTGCCTTGTGGAAAAGAAATCAATACCGTCCTCCTTGCGTAAGGCTTCCATCAAAGCCACAATGCCGTGCCCGCTGATCCCAAAAACGTGTTGCACCCCCTCATTCCTGAGGGCCTTTACCAAAACTTTTGCCCCTGTATACTCTTCCATTTTCTTTCCTCCTTTCATCCGGTTACCTGTTTTATTTTCCCCAGTTCAGGCAAACTGCCCGGTTATTCACCTCCCCTCTTTCAGATTTATCCCAACATTCCATTTGATCTGAGGCTGTTTGCCACTTGCCTTTCCTCCTCAGGATATTCAGGGTGTCTTCCTTTAACAAACAAGATTCTCGTTGCGGTTGGTAGAACGGCTATTTAGGATTTTGCCATGGAAAAGTAGCTTGGAATTCGAATGCAGTCTCCTGAAGAAACTGAAACGGCATATAAATTAATTTTAGTTAGCCATGATTTAGTCGTCAATATAACGAAAGTAACATTTTTCAGTAGATTCATATGGTTTTCGAATATTAAAGCAGTTGTAAATTATGGCCAGTTTGGTATTGCCATGCCAAAGCCGGGGGCATGACGATTCTTGATCTTTCCACGCCTCTTCAGTATAATTCCATTTTACAATCATCTTCCAATATCACCCACAACAAGTAGGCTGGAGAAGGAAATGGAATTTGCAAGACCTCAAGCAGGCTGCATTCCGGATTTAATGGAGTTTGCCCGAATTGCATGTGTCGCTCGGGATATCGGATCATTGCGGTCAGGCACCCTTCACCTGATACGCAGGATCTTTCGATCCGACAGTACAATAATCTGGCTCACCGATCAGAACAACAGAGCAGTCGAACCTCTTGAAGTGAACGTGCAGCACCACTTTTTTCCAATGTATAGGGACTACTATTTCAGAAAAAACCCTTTTGACCCCGTCAACATGGGATCCTTTGCGGGGACATCCGTATCCATGGAGCAGCTTGTACCTTATAATGATTTTCGAAAAACCGAATATTATAACGATTTCATTAAACCCCAAAATATCCGACGCCAGATGGTAGTTTATATCCGCGTGAATAACAAACTGACCTCTTTAATATGTACTCACAGATTCAATAACAGGAGGTTTAACGAAGAAGACTTGGCTGCTGGAAATATCGTCTCATCACATCTGTCTGCTGCATTTGAAAGAATTCATATGATTGAGGAAATTAAAAGAAAAGGAAGTTTTTTTCAGATGATATTTGACAGCACTGATGTTGGAATTGCGGCTCTTGATTTGGGAAAAAAGCTGTTATTGATTAACAGAAAAGCCATCAGCATCTGTGAGAGAATGAAAAAAGAGGCCATTTCAAAGAATGAACTCTATAACGTTGAGTCAGTCATTCCGCCGCCAGTTCTGAATGATTGTGAAGCAGTTGAAAAATGCGTAAAGAACGATCAGAAAGTCGGCATAGATTCATTTCCTATTAGAGAACGGATCATGGCCATTTCCTCTTTTGAAAAATGCCTGTTCCGTTCCAGGATTGTGAATAGAAGCCTGACCGATTTCAACCATCCGCTTTTTCTTATTACCATGGAGATCCTCCCTGAACACCCAAAAATCAATGATCGTGCAGTCAAAGGAGAATGTAATCTCACGAAAAGAGAAACTGAAATAGTATCCTATATCTTAAAAGGCTATAGGAATGCCGAGATTGCGGACAGTCTTTTTATCAGTGAGGGAACCGTAAAGAATCACCTGCGGAACATTTTTGAAAAGGCGAAGGTGAGAAACAGAACCGGCCTCATTCACAAGGTATTATCTCTTTGAGCCTCGGAGTGAGATCCGACCAAGCAATCCTATTGATATTTAGTCAATGTCGCCCCAAAAACAGGTGTTTTGAGGCCCTAAAAGGCCGGTTTTGATATCAAAATTGAGGTTTTAAGCCTGAAAAACGGGGGACACGGACGCGCAATTCCTAGCGATTTCATTTACGCTTATTCAAAAAGTCGAGAAGAGAATGAAGGGTCGGTCTCAAGT
>CAZUHR010000218.1:0-5954 GCA_964620335.1 uncultured Desulfobacteraceae bacterium | reverse complement strand
AGGGGAAGACTGTCTGCCACGAGAAAACCTTTTCTGGTGGGTAAAATCCTGTCGTTTATTATTTTGAGGAATCCCGAGTCCTGGAGTCTCAAAAGCATGTTGTTTAATTCAGGATTGCGGGGAATTTTTTTAAGATCAAGCCCCTGTTTTGTCCTCAAGCCGAGGGAGACCTTCTCAAGGCTCAATTGTTCCTCAGTGAGATTTTCATATCCCCCGATGGGGGCTCTTCCACCTTCCAGCATTTCACAGTATTTTTTTACGGATCCGATATTCCACCGGCGGGTTGAATTTTGAAATGAATGGGCCGATGGGCCGAGGCCCAGATAAGGGACATGATGCCAGTACTTGCAGTTGTGGCGGGAGATAAGGGAATCGTTTCTGGCAAAATTTGAAATCTCATAATGCATATAGCCATGGTCTTTGAGAAAATTAGATGTGGCCAGGAAAAAGATACGTTCTTTTTCTTCGTCAGGAGGAGTTAACATTCCCTTTTCATTAAGCCTTCCAAACAGTGTCTTCTTTTCAATGGTTAACTGGTAGCATGAAAGGTGTTCGGGTTTAAATTCAATTGCCTGTTTTAGGGTTTTTACCCAGCCTTCCAAGGTCTGCCCCTCAAATCCATAGATGAGATCCACACCTATATTTTCAAATCCAAAAGATCGCAGATCCATAAGCGCTTTTTTAGACTGCATTGAGGTATGTCTTCTTCCAAGAAACGATAATTCATTATCTTCAAAGGATTGGACGCCAAGACTGATACGGTTAAAGCCCAGGTCCATGAGCGACTTTGCTTTTTCTCTGGTCAGATCACAGGGGTTTGCTTCTATCGTGATCTCTGTATCCCGGGCAAAATCAAAATGGGTAAAGATTTGTTCCATCATGCCGGCAAGATCCCTGACCTCTAGGAATGTGGGTGTGCCACCGCCAAGATAAAGGCTGTCAAACTCGTCGAAATGGCCTTTGTAGTAGCTGATTTCTTCTCTGAAGGCATTCAACCATCGTAGAATGAGAGAAGCGGAGGCTATAGAATAAAATGCGCAGTAGGGGCATTTGCTTCGGCAAAATGGGACATGGATATATAGGCCGGGGCTGGACATTGTCTTAAACGCCATATTATTTGGAATCTGATTTCAGTACTGCCACAAACGCACTTTGCGGGATGCTCACCGAGCCGATCATCTTCATTCTTTTCTTACCCTTCTTCTGTTTTTCAAGCAGTTTGCGTTTTCTAGTTATGTCTCCGCCATAACACTTGGCTGTTACGTCTTTTCTGAATGGTGAAATGGTGGAACGGGCAATAATAGTACCTCCTATGGCACCCTGGATGGCAATTTTAAAAAGGTGCCTCGGGATTTCTTCCTTTAACCTTTCGCAGGCAACAAGCGCCCTTGTCCTTGCTCGATCTCGATGAACTATTTGAGCAAGGGCGTCAACTTTCTCCCCGTTCAACAGGATGTCAAGCTTCACCAGGTCGTTTTCCCGGTAATCCAAAAGATCATAGTCGAAGGAACCATATCCCTGGGTCACAGTCTTCAAACGGTCGTAGAAGTCATATATGACTTCAGCTAAGGGCATATCAAACTGGATCTCTAAACGTCCGGGTGTCGGGCAGTGAAACTTTGAGTTCGTTCCCCGGCGCTCTGAGCAAAGATCCATAATGGCGCCCATATAACGCTCGGGAGTATAAATGCTGGCCTTTATGTATGGTTCGAAAGACTTTTGTATCGTGACGGGATCAGGATAGTAGATCGGATTGTCTATTGTAATTGTCTCCCCGTTTGTGAGCAAGAAACGGTATTGAACCGTTGGGGAGGTCATGATGATGGACTGGCCGAACTCCCTTTCAAGTCTTTCTTGAACGATTTCCAGGTGCAGGAGCCCCAAAAATCCACAGCGAAAACCCATGCCCAGAGCGGCTGATGAATCTTTCTGGTAGACCAGGGCTGCGTCATTCAATTTATATTTTTCCAGGGCATCAACCAGGGATTGATATTCATCAGATGCTACAGGGTAGATGGAGGAAAAGACAACAGGTTTGACCTTCTTGAAGCCGGGAAGGGGTTTGGCGGCCGGTTTGGAATGAAGAGTGATTGTGTCACCGATCTTAGTATCGCTGACATTCTTAATGCCCGCAAGAATGTAACCTACTTCCCCAGCGGAAAGTGAGTCCCTCGGCTCCCTTGTCAATCGAAAAACACCCACTTCTTCTACCTTATAAGTGGCGTTGTTTGACATAAGCCGCATTGTATCACCCGGTCTGATTTTTCCTGAAAAAATTCTACAGCTTACAACGGTTCCCCGAAAAGGGTCATAGTGTGCATCAAATATAAGTGCCGTTAGCGGTTCGTCGGCCCGTCCCTTCGGAGGTGGGATGTGTTTAGTAATGGCCTCGAGAACATCTTCTATTCCCGTTCCGTCTTTGGCGGAGCAGAGGACGGCAAGGTCAGAGTCAAGCCCGAGATCTATTTCGATTTGCTCTTTGACCCGGTCGATATCTGCAGAAGGGAGGTCGATTTTGTTGATGACCGGGATTATTTCAAGGTCGTGCTCCATTGCCGCAAAAAGATTTGCGAGTGTCTGTGCTTCTACTCCCTGTGAAGCATCAATAAGTAAAAGGACCCCCTCGCATGAGGCAAGCGCACGAGATACCTCGTATGAAAAATCAACATGGCCCGGCGTATCAATCAGGTTTAACTCAAACTCTTTATTCTCATCGTTTGTATAGGGAAGGGTTATGGCCTGGCTTTTGATAGTAATTCCCCTCTCCCTCTCAATGTCCATGGTATCCAGGATTTGATCCCGGAATTTTCGTTCATCCACCAGACCCGTTTTCTGAATCATTCGGTCGGCAAGTGTTGATTTTCCGTGGTCAATATGGGCTATTATGCTAAAATTACGTATCTCGTGCATGATCAATTATGTTGTCATAGATTGCTAGGAATAAGAACGCAATAATTGTAACGATTTGAACAGAAGTCAAGGCAAAAAGGGGCTGAATTTTTTAGGCACTTCCCCCAGAATACCAAGGAGCCTGGTATCAGGTTGAAAGCAGGAAAATAGAAAAGGGGAGATATTCAGTACAGAATTTCCTGATTCAGTTTTTTGCTAAGGGATGCGATCTCCGGTGAAACTTTTGGTTTGGTAAGAACTACTACCAGATCAAAATCCTGGTTTTTTTTCTGACCATCTTCTGAATAGGTTACCTTGAGAGGTTCTTCCTTTTGTCCCTTTTCTACCGACTCCGGGAACCCGTCTACAATTTTTAGGCCCGAAATTTTTTTTGCATCGGAAAGGAATTTTTCTTTAAAGGCCTGACAGACGGGTGAAACCATCACAACCTCGAGGTTTTCTGTTTTGTCAATAGCAAGCATGGATTCGTTAACACCCAGTACCATAGAAGACATGAGATGGGCTTCGTCTTCATCTGTATTTCCCTGAAGAATTGCTATCCGTGTGGCAATCTCACCATCCAGAGGCGAAACCACCAGACCATCGGTGGGACCCGTTGAGGACAACATTCGCTCAAATTGAAGATCAGTGATTACGTCAGCGTAACTGCCGTAGCCCAGTTCGGAATTAAACGGGTGAAAGCTGTTGTCCTGTCCTTTCGTAAGAACGATTTCCTCAAAATCCAGCTCCAGCTCCTCGTCCGGGATATCAAAATTAATGGCCTCGGGTTTACACTCTGCCCAACAGAGGGCACAGCCCAGGCAGCGTCGGCAACTTAGGCAGCGCCTAGCCTCGGAAACGGCAACTTCTTCAGTAAAACCGGTCTCCACTTCTACGAAATTTCCCATTCTTTCATCAACAGTAATTTCAGGCATCTCAGCCCTATCGGTCGGCACATCGTCGAACGGGATTATATAGCGTTTTTCTTTTTCGTATATCATTCACTTACTCCTGAGGTACTCATGAATTCCTGTGGCAGCCTTCTTACCGGCCGCAACGGCTCGGATTGCGATATTAGGGCCAGTCACCACATCTCCTCCGGCATATACGCCGGGGACATTGGTAGCACCTGTCTCTTCGTCTATTTCAAAAGTATTCCAGCGGTTGATTTCAAAATCATGTTCTTCGCCAAGGAATGTCAAATCAGTGCCCTGGCTGATTGCAGGTACAATGGTCTCAGCATCAATAGTATATTCTGACCCTTCTATAGGCACCGGCCTTCGGCGGCCCGAGGCATCCGGTTCACCCAACTCCATCTTGATGCATTTCATACCGGAAACCTTACCGTTCTTACCCAAGATTTCCACCGGAGCTGCAAGGTACTGAATGATAACACCTTCGTGTTCTGCCGCGTCAATTTCCCATGGGTTAGCAGGCATCTCTTTCTTGGTCCTGCGATAGAGGATATAGACCTCATCAAATCCCATTCGCCATCCCACGCGGGCCGAGTCAATGGCGGCATTTCCTCCACCAATCACAATGAGTTTACCTTTGGCCTCTATGGGGTTCCCAAGGGCCTGATCACGAAGGAATGTCACGCAGTCTACAATCCCTTTCCCTTGGTATTCTTCTTCTCCCGGAACCCTCAGCTTGAGCCCGCTATGGCAGCCTGCGCCAATGAACACGGCATCGTAATCATTTCTCAAACCTTCAAATGAAATATCTTTTCCAATGCGTGTATTGTACTGGATATCGATGCCCATATTGGAAATAAGGTCTACCTCACGCTGAAGGAGCTTCTTGGGCAGTCGGTATTCGGGTATACCAACCCAAAGATAGCCACCGGGCACGGGAAGTGCCTCGAAGATCTTGATGTGCTTATATCCCATCCTTGCTAGGTCATATGCACAGGTCAACCCGGCCGGCCCTGCCCCAATAATGGCAATTTTTTCAGAAAACTTTTTCTCCGGGGTCTCATATACCGGTTCAATCCCCTCGTTTAGCTCCACATCAGCCACGTATCTTTTGAGGAAACAGATGCTGATCGGTTCATCCAGATACTGGCGATTGCAGGCAGTTTCACAGGGGTGAGGACAGACCCTCCCTATACTCCCGGGAAGGGGAAGCCTGTCCCTGATGGTGGCTAAGGATTCGAGATATTTTCCATCCGCGATCAGGCCCACGTAGGTCCGAATGTCCAAATTAGCGGGGCATGTCTGCTGGCAGATCGGCATATCTTCTTTGTATATGTTATATTCACCTGTTTCGGGATTACAATAATCCACTGCCGTACGAAAACTGAAACCTTCGTCAAAGTCGCTAAACATGTTCACCGGACAGACTCTAATGCAGGCCTTGCAGTCGTTGCACTTTGTGTTATCAACCCGGAGACTCCTCTTAAGGATCTTTGTGTGCACTGCCCCATTTTCCCGGGTAACTTTTTTAAGATCACTATACGTCAGGATCTTAATATCAGAATGATTGCGAACCTTATCCAGATCAGGGTTTATAAATGCCTCATCCGGCTTGATAAGCCTATCTCTCGGAATCCTTTCAGCTCCCAGTGTAGGGAATTTTTCAAGAATGGTTACCTTCGCTCCCTCTTTGGCCTTTTTAAGAGCGGCTTGGATGCCTTCGGGGCCTCCCCCGACAATCAACACTTTATTGTCTTTCACTATGCTACACCTCTTGTAATACCAACTGGAATATCGGCGTTCGCCCTGAAATCTCTTCCAGTTTGATCATGCCTTTTCGCTTAAGGGCTGTTATATAGCGAAAGACCCTTTCCGAAGGAATGGACAGGGACTTTGCCAGGTCTTTCACGGACTGGGATCTCTCTTTTAGTTTGTCAAGGATTTCCTGAACCTCGGTCTCTTCAACAATGATCATGTCAATGGCTCGATTAAATTCATGCTCTGTGAAAATCTCACCATACATATTGCCAGATTCAAGAAATGGCGTCCTCTTTCCTATGACCCAACGGATCTTTTCGCCTGCAAGCACAGCCTCTGCTGTTTCCAGTTTTTTGAAGATTTCCGGGGCCTTTACACGATCAGCTTCTCCTC
>CAZUHR010000217.1:0-5967 GCA_964620335.1 uncultured Desulfobacteraceae bacterium | reverse complement strand
GGAGATAGAAATGCGACGTTGGAACGGTTGGGGCGATGAGGCCGTTAGTTTCCCTTTGTCTGAAGAGGCTTACGGATTTATCTCAGAGAAGATCGGTAAGGCCATGCCCGTGCCTGATGCAACCTTGGATGAGGTTCTTGCCAAGGTGCCGGAATCTCGTTTGCCGGAGCACTCCCTGGTGATTACGGCACCGGAGGAACGCCTACGCCACGCAAGAGGCCAGAGCTTTCCGGACTGGCTGGCCCTGCGCAGCGGAAATGTCGGTGTTTTTCCGGATGGCGTTTCCTATCCGGTCTCCGGACAAGAGGTTCGTATACTTTTGGATTACGCGAGGCAAGCAAAGGCTGTGGTTATTCCGTACGGGGGCGGCACCAGCGTCGTGGGCCATATTACCCCGGAAAGAAACCCAAACCCTGTCCTGACTATTGATACGGGAAGAATGAACCACCTGTTGAACCTGGACAAGGAAAGTCAGGTTGCCACGTTCGGTGCCGGGGCCGATGGCCCTTCTGTAGAAGCACAGCTCAGGGCCCACGGCTATACTCTCGGCCATTTCCCTCAGTCTTTTGAGTTCTCCAGGCTGGGAGGCTGGATAGCCACCCGTTCGAGCGGGCAGCAGTCCCTGCGTTACGGTAGAATCGAAAAACTCTTTGCCGGCGGTCGGCTTGAGACCCCTGAAGGCACCCTGGATATTCCCGATTTTCCAGCTTCCTCAACCGGGCCTGACCTGCGTGAGATGGTACTCGGATCAGAGGGACGCATAGGCGTCCTGACCGAAGTCAAGATGCGCGTCACACCCCTACCGGAAAAGGAAAAGTTCCACGTTTTATTTTTCCCTGGGTGGCAAGCGGCCGTGGACGCAGTTCGTAAAGTGGTACAGGGCCTAATTTCTTTGTCCATGCTGCGGCTAAGTAATCCAGTTGAAACGCAAACCCAACTTGCACTCGCGGGTCATGAACGGCTCGTTTCATTATTGGAGAAAGTGCTAGCCTGGCGCGGCGCTGGTGTTGGCAAATGCATGCTGACATTCGGTGTAACAGGAAACCGGAAACAGTATCGCACATCAAAAAAACAGGCGCTTCGTGTATTCAAAAGGGCAGGCGGGATTTATGCCGGAAGTTACATGGGCCGCAAGTGGGCGGAGAAACGTTTCTTTGTGCCGTATCTCAGGAATTCCTTATGGGAAAGAGGCTATGCGGTTGATACACTTGAGACTGCTGCCAACTGGCAGAACGTAGGTCAAATAGTGGGTATTATAGAGTCTGCCTTGGAAGGTGCGCTTTCCCGGGAGAGTGAGCGGGTTCATGTGTTCAGCCACCTGTCCCACCTTTATCCTCAGGGTTCAAGTATATATACTACTTATCTCTTCCGAATTGGTGACACGTTTGAGAAGACCTTTGAACGCTGGAAGCGTTTAAAGACAGCTGCTTCAGAAGCCATAGTTGCGAATGGCGGCACCATTAGCCACCATCATGGTGTTGGAGTGGATCATGCATCTTATTTAATTGGAGAGAAGGGAAAGCTTGGGATTGCGGCGATCAAGGCCCTATGCAGGCAGTTTGACCCGGACGGTATAATGAATCCCGGCAAGTTAGTTCGCTAATACCAATTTTGTGAAAACTGAACGCCGCGTTCCTGCGATTGTTTCGGACATATTTATAGTGGTGTCGTGTCCCAGATGTTTAATACATCAGATCCAAATAGAGTAGTCATTGCGAGCGAAGCGAAGCAATCTCAGTGCACTAAAACGTGTATTTCTAACAACATTGAAAAGATTGCTTCGTCGCCTGCAGCTCCTCGCAATGACCTTCAGCGTTATTCCATTTGTCAATTTATTCCGGGATACCACACTAGCACTTAATAGAACAAATAACAGTGTCATTTCGAAGGAACGAAGTGACTGAGAAATCTGACATAAGTGAAGGGCTCGGAATGACAAAAACAAGGGAAATGGAGGCACAAGGGCCAAGGCGTCTTGTTTGCGATTAGAATGCCTGATTGATTTTCCTAATTTACTTATGGGACATAATATTCGTGCCATGGGTGTAAACAGTGGGTGTCTAAGGAGAGTCGGTAAGTGAGTGAAAAAGTGGATAACTTTGAAACGAATGAATGGCGTTATCGGTCGTGGTCGCAGTTGACAGGGACGGGTCCCAAAGGTTCTCAGAAGTGGGATGTGGTCGTGATCGGGGGCGGCATCACCGGCGCGGGTATTTTGAGGGAGGCGGCAAGGTGCGGGCTTAGGTCGGCGTTGATCGAGCAGCGGGATTTTGCCTGGGGAACATCGAGCCGCTCGTCCAAGATGGTGCACGGGGGACTGCGTTATCTGATGGTGGCACATCTGAAGCTTACCCGAGAGTCGGTTCGGGAGCGCGAGCGACTGTTGCGGGAAATACCCGGGCTGGTAGATCAGTTGGGGTTTTTGTTCAGTACTTACAGGGGCAAAAGGCCGGGACGCTGGTCAATGAACGTCCTCCTGACAGCATATGATCTGCTCGCACGGCGCTGGAACCACAGGTATTACCCCGCTCATGAGTATGCTTTCCTGGTACCCGGGATAAGGCTTGCAGGACTCAAGGGCGGCGCTCAGTACGGTGATGCGGTAACGGATGACTCACGACTTGTATTCCGTGTCATTCGAGAAGCCCAACGAGACGGAGCCCTGGCGATGAATTATGTTATGGCTGACAATCTAATAACCAAAAAGGAGAGAGTGTGCGGGGTCTCCGTGCGGGATGTCCTGTCCGGGGAAACCGCCGAGATTAGTGCCAGGACAGTGGTTAACGCAACCGGTGCCTGGGCTGATAGACTGCGTAAACAGGTGGCTGGAGGCGCTGATATCAGACCCCTCAGGGGAAGTCACCTGATATTTCCCTACTGGCGAATCCCGATAGCCCAGGCCATAGCACTGATGCATCCCTGGGACGGACGTCCCGTGTTTCTAATGCCGTGGGAAGGCGCCACGGTGGCAGGGTGTACGGATCTGGATCATGATCAGGACCTTGACGTTGAAGCCCGCATTACGAGGCAAGAAGTGGACTACCTTTTGAAGATGGTAGATTACCAGTTTCCTTCCTTGGGAATCAAACACAGCGATATCCTCTCCACTTATTCGGGTATCCGTCCAGTCATCGGTAGTGGTGCTCTGGATCCGTCCAAAGAAAAACGGGATCACAGTATCTGGGTGGAAAAGGGCCTCATTTCTGTGAGCGGCGGGAAACTTACTACCTTTCGCCTGATTGCATTGGATGTGCTCAGGCATGTAGCCAGATTTATTCCGGAACTTACTGTATGGGATAGAGGTGAGCCTGTATTTCATATGATAAGCAGCCGGGAACTCCCGGTAGGTAGTCTGGATTCCTCACTCAGACAACGGTTAGCCGGACATTATGGTGAAGAAGCGAGAGAAGTTGTCAAGTGTGCCAGGCAGGGAGAGCTTGAGCGTCTGCCGGGAACCGACACGCTTTGGGCCGAGCTTCGCTGGGCGGTACGCACTGAGGCCGTTGTACACTTGGAGGATCTCTTGTTGAGGCGGACAAGGCTCGGCCTGTTGCTGCCGGAAGGTGGCGTATCGATTTTAGATTATGTGCGGAGCGTCTGTCAGGAGGGTTTGGGTTGGGAGGATGATCGCTGGCAAAGGGAGGTGTCCGCATACAGGAGTCTGTGGCGGAAATGTTACAGTGTGCCCGGCACTAATGAAAAATTATAAGCACGAAATACGAAATTCGAAACAATATCTAATGTAAAAATTATTTCTAGAACGCAACACTAATCGGACTTGACAACCAGGACAGCCGTCCCTTCGAGGGCCCTTACCAGTTTTACGCTTATATCGCCCATAACAAATTCCTCGGCTTTGGACATGCGCTTTCGGCCTATTATCACCATATCAAAATGCTTTTTCTTGAACTGGGCGATAATGCCATCTGACACAGTCGGGTAAGGATCGGTTATCAGTTTGATCTCGATGTTGTTTGGGTTGAACCCGTTTTCTATAAGTCTGTCCTTGGCTTTCTCAAGTACTGCTGAAAACCTGGCCGGTTGTTCCGCTGTGAATTTCTTGCCCATGAGATCCTCAGTGGCCGTCGGTTTCTTGAACAGGTGGACAAGGGTGATATGGGCATCTTCCGGGCAGAATGAGAGGCGGGCAAGATAATCCACCACTGCCCTGGAACTCACGGAGTCGTTCAGTGGTACAAGTATTGAATTATTCAAGGTTACCTCCTGTTATTAAAGCCTTGTTAAGCAAGTCGTGAAGAATGCTCCTCCTATGCATTTTCGGAAATTGAGCGTATGCACCTATTTAAGTCTTCGATGATTTCTTCCACTATTTCGTAATATATGGTTGCACCTCTCGAGAAATGCATGAGGATATCATTGAGCATCACGGGAATATACGGATACAATTTTTGCAGATTTACAAGCCTTCTTTTATGTATTATGGAAAAATCCGTGGGTTCAAGGCGGTCTTTCAGGTCTCCGTATTTCACCTTGTCATTAAGTATCATTTGGATATTGTGAAATCCCTTCCCGACCGCATTAATCAAAATATTACCCAATCCGAATAGTTCCAGCCCAAATGGATTTTCACCGGCTTCATAGTCATAATCAAAGTCAATCCACACATAGTTTCCTGTATTGTGATCTACTATAATATGATCATTTCTTATGTCTCCATGCTTGAACCCGTGAATATGAAGAAAACGAATGGCTTCAAATGCCTTTACCAGCTTTTTCATTATGTCGGGAAGTATAGTATGAAAGTAGGTCTCATGACCAACCGGGAGCGAATCAATGTAAAGAAGGAAATTTGGACCGTGTACGATGTCCAATATCCTGATAATATTTCCTTTTTCATCCTTATCAGTCCTTCCGTGCATAAAGCATGGATGATCTTTGACGAGTTCTAAAATGTCCGCTTCTTTCTGGGGGTTTCTAAAGCATCTTATCCTTACACTGCCGAAGTGGGTTTCAAATGATTCAAGAAAGGAGAGCTTAAGGATCTTCTTCTCTCCGGTCTCCATATCAACAGCCCGCTTTACCCAGAATTTGGGATCGTCCATACCGAAGCGCCGCTCATGCTCATGGCCGGTAATGGAGTAACGCTTCCCGTTGATCTGGACAACATCTCCGTATTGTATTTCAAAGAATTCCGTTGTGTCGGTAATAAGCCGTTTTGCCACGTGCTACATCCCCTCCAGCAGGCGCAGTGGCAGGCTCCCCAGGGCACTTTTTACACCATCGAGGAAGTTTTTCAGTCCATTTGTCTCAATAACCAGTCCCAGGTGCTCGGACAGCACGCACAAGGCATCAATATCTTCTTTATGAAAAATCCGTGACTTGTCTTCATAGATTCTTAATACGCCGATGATTGCTTGTCGACTTTTAATGGGAATAGACAGCATGGAAGTGATTCCCTCTTTGGAGGCGGCCTTTGGATATTGAACCAAAGGGCTGTGTTGCATGTCCTCGATAAAAACGGGTTCTCCGGTGCAAATTGCGCAGTTCTCAGTATCCACCAATACCGGGCCCTTGCGGATATATTCATCGCTGAGCCCATAACTGCTCACATGAAACAACTGGTTTTCTCTCTCATCCAGGAGCATAATGCTGCAACCCTTGGCCTTAAATGCCCGGCTTGTACCTTCTGCAAGATGCCTGATCAGAGTATTAAGGTCTTCATATGTGGAGATAGCGTGACTGATCGCCTTAAATTCTTTCAGATAAAACCTCCTCTCCGGCTCTTTTTCCATGGCATATCCTCCTCGTTACGGTATCTTATTTTCGTAATGCAAATGAGATATATTTAGTAAAGCTCAAGCGGAATCTCCCGCGGCTTATGGCCTAAAGGAGGTTCGTTTCGAGAATATTTTCGCCGATACCAATACTTGATAATTACTTGATTCGCTTTAAAACTATGTAAATAAGTTAACACAAAAAATAATTTTGAACAAGTAAAGTGGCAGG
>CAZUHR010000216.1:0-5968 GCA_964620335.1 uncultured Desulfobacteraceae bacterium | reverse complement strand
AGTAAAATACTCGACAATACTTTCGGTTAAGGATTCGATAGTGTATTCACGAGGAATCAAGCCAACAGACAGGCCCTTTTTCCGTGCGGTCTCGGCCGTAATAGGACCGATACAGGCAACAGTTACACGGGACATCCATTTCTGAAGATCACTGGTCTTATCCTCAAACATTTCAAAAAAATTTGTTACAGTGGAAGAGCTGGTAAACGTCATCATGTCTACGTCACCTTTTTCCAGCATATCTCTCACGCGATCTGTATCATAATCCGGCTTTATTGTCCGATAGACAGGCACAACATCCACTTGGAACCCCATCTCGTTCAATTCCTCAGGAAGGACCTCCCTTGCCCTTGCTGCCCTTGGGAGCAAAATTCTTATCCCTTTGCTTTCCATCTCCCCAAAACATGCAGCCACTGCCTCGGCCCTGTATTCTGTGGGAATAAGGTCAGGTCTAATCCCCAGCCGATGCCAGGCCTCAGCAGTCTTGGGCCCGATAGCCCCGATTTTTAGTCCCTTCAGATCCCGGACATCCTTACCAAGAGCTTCCAGACGCTTAACAAAGTACTTCACACCGTTTGAAGACGTAAACAATAACCACTGGTAGCGCCCCAGATCTTCGATAGCCCGATCAACCATACTCCAGCTTTCAGGTTCTACGACCTCAATTGTGGGGAACTCGATACAGTCCGCGCCCAATCTGCTCAAGGCCTTTACAAAACTGCTGGCCTGCACCCTGGCCCGGGTGACAACTATACGCTTTCCAAAAAGGGGCCTTTTCTCAAACCATTCAAGCTCCTCTCTGAGGCCGACCACATCGCCTACCACTATTATGGCAGGTGAAGTTATGTTGCTTTTATCGGCGAGCTCAACAATATCTCCCAGGGTGCCCACAACGGTCTTTTGCTCAGGGGTCGTTCCCGTGCGGATAACCGCCACCCGGGTCCCGGCAGGCCTGCCACCTTCCATCAGCTCCTGAACGATCTGCGATAAATTCCCTACACCCATCAGGATTACGAGGGTTCCGGCACCCTTTGCCAGCTTACCCCAGTCAACCGCCGAGTCTTTTTTTTCGGGATCTTCATGGCCGGTAACAAAGGCCACAGTGGATGCATAACCACGGTGGGTCAGGGGAATGCCGGCACAGGCCGGCACGGCAATAGCAGAAGACACGCCGGGAACCACCTCAAAATCCACTCCGGCCCGTACCAGTTCCTGCGCCTCTTCGCCGCCCCGGCCGAAGATAAATGGATCGCCCCCCTTTAATCGAACAACCACAGATCCTTTCCGGGCCCTGTCAATTATCAGGGCGCTGATCTCTTCCTGGCTCATGGTATAGCTTCCACCCTTTTTTCCCGCATAGATCAACTCCGCATTCTTTCCCGCATATTTAAGAAAGACCCTGTTCGCAAGGTAATCGTAAATTATCACATCAGCCAGGGAGAGACATTCTTTCCCCTTTATCGTCAAAAGACCAGGATCCCCCGGTCCGGCACCCACAAGATAGACCTTTCCCTTTTTTTCCGCCGTCATGCTGATTCGACCTCAGTGTTGTTTATTAGCTGATTGCACTTGCATGTTACAGGCTACAAGTTGCAATACAGCGGGTAAGGCGACGGTATGGGGCTCTTCGAAAGGCTGCATCTTCCGGATCAAGATTCCTTCGATTTGTGCGGCGGCCCGAGTCGCGGGCTGCACCTCTGCAGTCTATTGGTATCTATCCCCTTGCTTTCCAGCAGCCCAGCAGCGAGGGTCGCTGACCACTGTAGGAGTAGAGCCTGCCTGCAGAAGAGTGCCATACTTAGCCCTTCCGCCTTCGATTGAAATGCCATCCAGGTCTTTGCAACGTCTTATTTTCTTCCGTAGACGCTCGCAAGGATTCCATCCGCCCCTGCCGCCAGCAACCTTCCTGCCAGCCGGATCCCTATTTCTTCCGCCTGCCCTTTCTTCCCCGTAATCTCGTCACTCACGATCCTGCTTCCGTCCAGCTCAGCGACCATGCCCTTTAAATGAACCGCGTCACCGTCCAATCTCGCTAAACCGGCAATAGGAACCTGGCAGCCACCCTCTAATTCCTTTAAAAAGGATCTCTCCGCCCTCACAGCAACTTCGGTTGGTTCATGGTTCAAAAAATCAAGCAGGTCAATGGTCCTTTCATCATATCGTCTCACCTCAAGGCCAAGTGCGCCCTGCCCGATGGCCGGCATAATCTGTTCAAATGGAATGATATGGCTAATAAGTTCTTCAAGTCCCAGCCTCTTCAGGCCTGCAGCGGCTAAGACAATCGCATCCACCTCTCCCCATTCAAGTTTCCGGAGGCGTGTATCAACGTTACCCCTCAATGGCACCAGTTCCAAATCCGGCCGCATATGGAGCAACTGGGCGGATCTCCTCAGGCTGCTGGTTCCCACCTTTGAACGGGGCGAGAGTGTGTCAATAGACTTGTCTTTCGTGGAAACAAGTACATCGCTGGGATCTTCCCGCTCAGGAAAACTACAAAGAATAAGCTCCTCCGGCAGCTCTGCTGGGACATCCTTCATACTGTGGACAGCCAAATCCACTTGTTTTGTGAGAAGGGCCTCTTCTATTTCCTTTACAAAGAGTCCTTTTCCGCCCACCTGGCTCAGGGGGGAATCAAGAATCTTATCGCCTTTGGTCTTGATCGTGACCAGTTCAACCTGGATGTCCGTATGCCTGGTCTCAATCCTTTTTTTGACCCATTGGCTTTGTGCTATGGCCAGTTTACTCCCCCTTGTGCCGATCTTCAGGATCATTTTATCTTCTTTTTCAGCAAAAACTTTGCCATTTCCAGATCATGCGGAGTGGTGATCTTTATGTTATTTTCCGAACCCTCGATCACGTTTACCGGGATGCCTAATCTTTCCACCAAAAAAGCATCGTCCGTGGCCTCTTCCCAGCCCTCATTAATGGCTGTTTTATGTGCCAGAAGAATGTCTTCATAACGAAAGACCTGGGGTGTCTGCACCAGCCATACGATCTTTCTATCATATGTCTTTATGACCCGGCTTGTGCGATCAATCTTCTTAACCGTTTCCCTTGCCGGAAGACCCGTGATCACCGCCCTGCAGGTCATTGCAGCTCCAATTACCTTCTCTATAAGCTTCTCATCGATCATCGGGCGTACACCGTCATGTATGAGAACCAGACCATAATCGCCGTTTGTGGCCTCGACACCCAGCCGCACCGAATCCTGGCGTCGTTCCCCGCCGGGCACTACCTTTAAAACCTTGTCCAGTCCGAATCGTTCCACTATTCTTTCCCGGCAATTGTCCACTTCCCTTGGCGGCACTACCAGTATAATGGCATCCACTCTCCTGCAAAGCTGAAATGGTTTAAGAGTCACGGCAAGGAGCGGCCGGCCGTCAAGATCAAGAAATTGCTTGGCCTTGTCGCGTCCCATGCGTATCCCTGAACCGGCGGCCGGAATAATGGCAACTGTTTTAGTAAGATTTGTAACGCTCACATTTCTTGCCATGCCCTGTTAACCACCCCTCACCCTTAATACTGCTTACAAACCACCTAATTTTTGGCAAAACAAATCCTGGCATGAAATCGCGCAGCGATTTCATAAAAATAAAAGCAGGCCCAGGAAGGGCAAGATCCCTGGACCTGCTTAACAAATCAAAATCCTAACCTTGCAAGACCTTCCTGGTTCGCTTTTTCAAGCGATTAATGCGCCGGCGCAGAATATCAATCCTATGCCGGTCATTGGCTTCGCGTGCCTCCCTTTTCTCCTCTCTGAGTTGCAAAATCTTTCCCTTCAAGTCTTTCACGCTCAGTTCCGTTTTAGCTATCGTTTTCTTTTCCTTCTTCTCGGGTTTTTCTTCTTTGATGCCCCGTTCCTCTTTTATAACCGCCAGCAATTCGTCTTTTTTCATGGCGGTCACCCCCTCAAGCCCCGGGATCTCCATGGCTATTTCTCTGAGATCCTTGACCGTCATCTTTTCCAGGGGTTTTTCAGGGACCTTTTCTTCCGGAGGCTTTTTTTCTTCCTTGGGTTCTTCGGCTTTCCTGGCCTTATTTATTTCCGCCAGCAGTTCATCCTTCTTCATGCCACTAAGCCCTGTTATTCCAGGGATCTCTTTGGCTATCTCTCTCAGTTCTTTTACCGTCATTTCGTCTATAGACTTTTCCGTTGCCTGGTTATCTTTCCCACTCTCTTGATTTTTACTCTCTTCTCCCATAGTATTTTCTCCTGCTTAACTTCTTATCGTTTTTTCCAGACAAAAATCTCCTGATACCCACACGTTGCCTGAACAGCGGACGGCCTCAGGGCTCAATTGCATTGAGAAAATCCGCTTTTTACTGTCACTGTGTCTTCTTGATAAAAGGCGTGAGGAGATCAATCGGGATCGGAAAAAATGTTGTTGTACTGCTCTCAGAAGATATCTCCCTTAAGGTCTGAAGGTATCTCAACTGAAGGGCCTCGGGATGTTTAGATATAATACCCGCGGCATCTGTCAGGCGAGTGGCGGCCTGATATTCACCTTCCGCATTAATAACCTTTGCCCGGCGTTCCCTCTCGGCCTCTGCCTGCTTTGCCATGGCCCGCTGCATCTCCTGGGGCAGATCAATATGCTTTACCTCAACGGTAGTGACCTTTATTCCCCACGGATCTGTATGCTTGTCCAGGATTTCCTGTAACCGGGCATTGATCTTTTCCCTTTCTGCCAGGAGTTCGTCCAATTCCACCTGTCCGCACACGCTTCGTAATGTAGTCTGAGCCAGTTGTGACGTGGCAAACAGGTAATTCTCCACCTCTATTGTGGCATTTGTGGGATCCATGACCCGGAAATAGATAACCGCGTTCACCTTTACGGAAACATTATCCCGGGTGATCACGTCCTGAGGAGGCACATCCATGGCCACCAGACGCAGGCTTACCTTGACCATCTTATCAACAATAGGGATAAGAATAATCAACCCCGGTCCTTTGGTCTTGATGACGCGCCCAAGACGAAAGATAACGCCCCGCTCATACTCCTTTAAGATTTTGACGGCTGATGCGAGAAAAAGCACGATCAGCACTATTATTGCCAGAACAGGTAATGTCATTTTCTCCCCCTTTGATTAAATTAAAGGTCCTTGGAAATAGCTTTTTTTACCTTTAAAACCAGGCCATTGATACCCTCCACCTCTATTTTCTCTCCCGGCTCGAGTTTTTCCTTGGACTCCGCCCGCCAGTACTCGCCATGGACAAAAACCAGACCTTCGGGATCGATCCTTTGCTTAACAAGGCCCACTTCTCCCAGGAGACCTTCTGATCCACCTCTGGGTTTGGCCCGATACGCCCTGAACGCCAAACTGGCAACAACCACAAAAAACCCACCAACCAAAACGACAGTCGGCATCATCAGTTTCAGAGAAACCCCCACATCTTCAAATAGCATAATAGAACCTATGGTCAGAGAAATCAATCCGCCTATGGATAAAATACCGTAGCTGGCTACTTTCACCTCGGCTATAAATAAAATAATAGCCAGGACAATTAATAGAAGACCTGCATAATTGACCGGCAGGGTTTGGAAGGCAAAAAATGCTAGAATAAGCGATATCGCCCCGATTACCCCCGGAAATATGGCACCCGGGTGGGACAATTCAAAATACAGACCGGCAAGCCCGATCATCATGAGAATATAAGCGATGTTCGGATCACTGATGGTCTTGAGGATCCTGTCCCGGAATCCGGGCCGAAAATATGTCTTTTTCAGGCCTTTAGTCTTTAGGGTAATCACGCCTCCAGGCATGCTGATTTGTCTGCCGTCCAGGACTTTGAGCAGTTCATCGATATCTTCTGCGATGAGATCAATCACATTTTTTTCGAGAGCTTCGTCAGCTGTTATAGATACACTTTCGCGAATGGCCTTCTCCACCCATTCCCCGTTTTTTCCCTTGCCTTCCGCAATTCCTCGTGCATAGGAGGCCATATCGTTAACCACCTTCTCCGACA